>CAZLEE010000021.1:0-34165 GCA_964558455.1 uncultured Verrucomicrobiota bacterium
CAGGGGTCAACCCATAGTTTGGTTCATTTCAATTGGTGAATTGCGCAGCCACTTGGTGAAAAATAAATGAGAAAGAAATGACCGTGCTATGGATTGATCCTTTTATCATGTTGAATCGGCGGAACCGGCTGTGCGCGTTTTGATTGTGAAGGATGCGAAAAGGAGGAAATAATTTGTGATTTTCTTTGCCTTTCATGGAGGCTTTGCGCGAGCTGCGCGTGGCTTTAAGTTTTGGCTCTCATATTTGTTTGACCCAAACAAGTCATTAACCTCCAAAATCATATTTTTTTTCGGCTCCGTTTATTATTGCGTTTATAACTTATAAAGTAAGCGTCACGCCTGGCACCACTGTTCAACCGCAAGATAGGCGTCATAGTATTCTGCTATGACGGATATACAGAAGTCTGATGGAGCCATATTAAAGACCGACGCCAGAGGGCGCTTGCAAACGCCGGCGGCGCGACGGCATAGGCATAGGGGTCAACCCATAGTTCGGTTCATTTTAGTTGACTAAAAGTGTGGAGAACAGTTGAATTTTCTACAGATTTCCACTTGCCACTTTCCCAACTTTGCGACTTTGCAGTGCTATGTCGGAGATTTACGCATTTTTGGCAAAGTTTTTCCTCCTTTTGGTTGCGGCTCTGCCGCGCCAAGACTTTGCGACTTTGCGTTGAATTCTTATCCCCCGTCCCCGTCCGATTTCAGCGACTTTGCGTTGAATTCACATGTGTTTGTCAGCGCAGTCATTACGCAGGGGTCACCAAAGCATGGTTCATTTCTGGGTTGACTAAAAGGGTGGGAAAAGTTATAAACGGATCATTCCACGAAAGTTGCGGATGCATTTGGGCGCGTCGAAGAGCGCAAACTCGCGTCCGCACAGTTGGATGCGCAGCCACGCGGTGGAAAATAAATGAGAAAGAAACCAGACCATGCCATTATTTGACCCCTTTCTGAATTGATGATTGAACCGGGGGGGCTTTGACAGATTAACGGCTGAACTTATGAAAACCAAATATCAACCCGCTATTCGTGCCACGTCTCAATCATTCGGCGGAGCGGTCTGTGCGGGAGCAGTTATGCACCCGCCTTTGTTTAGCCGGGCGCTTGTCCTCGCGGCTGCTGCCGGGCTGTTTATCGCGCCCGCCGTCAGTCGCGCCGATGTGCCTGGCAGTCAGTCCGACGTGCTTTACGTCTCCAGCTTTGGCTTTAACGAAATCGAGCAATTCATGCCCAACGGCGCCAGCTCAATTTTCGCTGATACTGGCGCATATCCATACGGAGTGGAGTTTGACAGCGCTGGGAATCTTTATGTCGGAGCCACCGGCGGCATTGAGAAGTTTGCGCCCAACGGCACTGGCTCGACCTTTGCGGCGCTCAGCTTCGACCCAACAGGCATCGCGTTTGATGCCGCAGGCAATCTTTATACCGATGATTTTTACAATAGCATCATCTACAAGATCACGCCGAACGGAACGGTCTCGGTTTTTGACACCCAGGGTTTGCGTTATCCTGGCGGTTTGGCCTTTGACAGTTCTGGCAACCTCTACGCCGCCAACTGGGGTAACGCAATCGAGAAGATTGCACCCAACGGCAGTGCGGCTCTCTTCGCTCGCACGAGCGGGGGACCGACCGGTCTGGCCTTCTATGGCGGGAATCTATACTCCACGAGCGGCAGTGACGCCATCCAGGAGTTCACGCCCAGTGGCGCGGGATCGACTTTTGCCGTTGGCAGCTTATTGAACAACCCGCAGGGCCTGGCTTTCGATGCTGCGGGCAACCTGTTCGTTGCAAACTATTCCGGCGGCAACGTCGTGGAGTACACTCCAAACGGCATCGGCTCAGTTTATGCGTCCGGCATATTCGCCCCGGAATTTGTTGCCATCCAGGAAGTCCCCGAGCCTTCAGCCTGGGTTCTCTTAAGCTTGGGTGCCATTTTACTGCTGCCGTTGCGTCGTCTTGTTGCCGGCACAAGGGGCAAACCATGGTTTTATACTTTTGCGAGCTTCCACCATTTTTATTTACCCAGGCTGGGCGGTGTTACGCGGAGGGCGTAAATCGGGTTGGGGTTCGACTGAGTCTCACCCTCCCGGGACGGAAGGAAAGGTCGGATTTCTGCTTTCCAAATTTCTGTTTTTATTTTGGTATTTGTCAAGAAAACATACTTGACAAAAATGGGTGCGAAACGCGTAACGCCCGTGCAAACACGGGGGATATTTTTTTCAAAGAAAAGGGTTACGGTTAGCTCCTCTTTTTCCCCCATTTGTGCCATAATCCCCTCCAGACAGAAAAAATGAGCACCGAATCAACATCTCGACTGTCCTCCAAAGCCTTGGCGACGGAGGACGCCGTCCGCCCCCCAGCCCGCAAAGCGGGCCAGCCTTCTGCCGCTTCGGAAGTTCTTTCTGCTACCGCCCACCGGATTACCGTCAACCGGATTACCGCCCCCCGTCCCCGCCCAATTTCAGCGTCTCAGCATCTCAGCGTTTCAGCGTTTGTCCCCCGGCTTTCCCAATTTCTGCTTTTGCCCCTTCCCCGGTCTTTTTCGGGTTTTTCGGGTTTTTCGGGGGGGTAAATTTTTTCTTTTAAACAAGCAGACGAAAGGCGACAGGAATATCAGGGTCTCAATCTCCGTCGCCGGGCTATGGAAGACAGGTCGGGCCAGATCGAACAGTCCGGTGGCAAAGACCGCAACAAGTTCTTTGAAAGCATTATGACATGTTGCCTGGTGCTGTTAGGCAACATAATGGAAAACCGCCCGCCCACCCCGCCGAAGATGCCGAACGGCCCGCCCATGCATCCTTTGCTTTTGGCGGTGATACGCGTTCGGGTCTCTTGATCCCACTCCTTGCGGAGTTGAATCCAATAACTTGAGGCGGTCTTGCGGGCATTTCGCTTGGGTTTTGTGCGGGCGTTCGTTAGGCTGGCGCGGTGGATCGGCTTGAAAAATATGTCGGCGTTATTCCGTGTTTGAATGAGGGGCGAACGGTTGCCTCATTGGTTCATTCGGTGCGCCTTCATATCCCGAATGTCGTGGTGGTGGATGACGGGTCAAGGGACAACACCGCCCAACTGGCGGCGAAGGCCGGCGCCATGGTGGTTTCCCATCCCCGGAATTTCGGCAAGGGCGCGGCAGTGAAAACAGGCCTGACCACGGCAATGCAAAAGGGATTCGATTGGGCCGTGCTTCTGGACGGCGACGGGCAGCATCGGCCTGATGATATTCCCGTTTTTTTGCAAAAGGCTGAAACGACTTCGGCGGCGCTGGTCATCGGCAACCGGATGCATGACGCCCTCTCCATTCCCTGGTTGCGGCGGCAGGCCAACCGCTGGATGAGCCGGCAGATTTCGCGCCGGGTTGGAAGGAATTTGCCTGACACCCAATGCGGCTTCCGCTTGGTGGATTTGAAAATCTGGGCGGCGCTGCCCTGCCGCGCCTGCCGCTTTGAGGTTGAATCGGAAATGCTGCTCGCGTTTCTGGACGCCGGTTGCCGGGTCGATTTTGTCCCGATCCAGGTCATCGGCCGGGCCGCGCACAGTCACATAAATCCTCTGACCGATTTTTGGCGATGGCACAAGTGGTGGTTCAGTCTGCCCGCCGACCGGAGGGTTTTGAATCCATTTGCGGCATGAACCCCGTTCTTTGTTGTTTGCGGATCTGGGGCGTCAAACTGATCTGGCTGACGCTGGTCGGCATTTTGCTGGGGTGTTGTTACCAGGCGGCCGTCCCCACGCTTTACCGCCCCGAAACGAAGGCCGGATTCCGCCTGGGCGCGGTTCATGGGTTTTTGATGCCTGTGGCCCTGCCCAATCTGCTGGCGGGAAAGGACGTGCCGATCTTTGCCGCCAATAACACCGGACGCAATTACAAGCTCGGCTACATCGCCGGCATCAATCTTTGCGGCTTGATTTTCTTCGGCCTGGCCTTCCGTCCGGCCGGAAAGAAAAAACAGGTGTCAATCAAATCATTGCCTCAATAGATCCGGTCCCGGTAAACCTCGATCACATCCACCCGCCCGCCGGCCCAGTAGTGGTTGCGCGGCAATTGAAAAGTCCGTTCCGCGCGGTCATAAATCAATTGGGTTGGCTGGCCGGGCTGGTTGGGATCATAAGCGGCAAAGCGCATCTCCGTTCCGGTTTCTTCATGGCCAAACAACAGCATCCCGTGATTGATGGTCAACTGCGGAAAGCGCACCAGGTGGACAATGGGGACGGCCCGCTCGCCAAAGGATTCGAGCAACTGCCCCGAGAGGTTTTGCTGATGCCGCCGCGAAATCGGAAAAACCATCCGCCAATGGCTGCGCAGGGCGTAGGACTGCCACGCCCCCCCGCATTCCGCCTTGACCAATGCTTCCTGAGCCTGGCTGAAGGCGCGCAAACCGCCGTAGCCCGGAAAAACGATCCTGTCCGATTCCGGGCTGGCTTGCCGCGGGCTGCGGCCGACCACTTGCCGGACGAGTTTGCGATAGGCGTCCGCCGCGAGCGGAGGTTGACTGGCCTCAAAGCGGGCGTGATAAAAAAACTGGCGCGCGCTTCGCACCAGGACGAAACAACGATGGGTGTATCGCGCCGGGGGATCATTCTTCAGCGTCGTCATGGAACCGGTGGCCGGGTCAAACCGGTATTCCCAGACCAGTTCGTTGGCGAATGAAAAGGCGTCCCGTTCAAAATCAAAGTGTCGTGCTGTCGCGGCTGACGGTAAAATCATGCTTGCGCCGCAAGGTAGCCTTGCGATACGAAACTGTAAATGCTTTACGAGCGTTGGCGGCAAGTCGTCCGGGAACGGGGCGGCGAATGCGCCCTGCGTGACCTCTCTTCCGAACGTCAGTGGACTTTTGCCGAAATGGCGCGGTTGGTGGAGGACGCTCCGCTGGCTCCCCTTCCGGTCGCTTTTCCCTGCGGCCACACGGTTGAGTTCATTTTTACGGTCTTGCAGGCCTGGCGTTCCCATTCTGTCGTCTGCCCCCTGGAGACGGACCAGACTGCCGTGCAATTGACAAGTCTGCCGCCCGCGCCCTGCGTCCATCTCAAAACCACCTCCGCCACCACGGGCGCCCCCCGCTTCGTCGCCTTCACGGCGGAACAACTGGCGGCGGACGCGGAAAATATCGTGGCCACCATGGGATTGCGCCCGGATTGGCCCAACCTGGCCGCCATCTCCCTGGCCCATTCTTACGGTTTCTCCAATCTGGTTTTGCCGCTCCTCCTGCACGGCATCCCGCTTTTCATCGCGCCATCGCCCTTGCCGGAAATTTTCCGGCAGGCGGCCGACCGCGCGCCGGCCCCGGCTTTGACCCTGCCGGGCGTGCCGGTTTTGTGGCGGGCCTGGCACGACGCCGGGGTCATTCCGGCCCGCGTCCGGCTGGCCATGTCCGCCGGCGCGCCTTTGCCGCTGTCGCTGGAGACCCGGGTTTTTGCCGACACTGGAATCAAGATCCATAATTTTTACGGCACTTCCGAATGTGGCGGCATCGCTTATGACGCCACCCCTGTTCCACGGACGGAGGAAAGCCACGCCGGGAAGGTGATGCGCGGGGTTGATTTGCAAACGGGAAAGACCGGCTGCCTCGAAGTGCGCAGCAAGGCGGTCGGCGAAACTTACTGGCCGATGCCCTCCCGTGTTTTGGAGGCGGGCTGTTTTAAAACAAGCGACCTGGCCGGGATCATCAACGGCAAGGTTTATCTTCACGGCCGGCTCGCCGACCAGATCAACGTGGCCGGACGGAAAGTCTCCCCCGTCGCCATCGAACAAGCGTTGCTGGAACACGGACGGGTCTCGGATTGTCTGGCTTTTGGCGTTCCCAGCGCCGACACGGATCGCGCCGAAATCATCGTCGCCTGCATCGTGGCGAAGTCGCCGGTCACCGCGGAGGAGTTGAAGCAGTTTCTATTGGCAAAAATTCCAGCCTGGCAAATCCCCCGCAAATGGTGGTTCGTGGACTCGCTGGGCGGCAACCGGCGCGGCAAAATCTCCCGCGCCCAATGGCGGCAAAAGTTCCGCGAAAACCAGCAGCCGGCAAATTGAAGCGGCGTGAGTCACGCCGCGGAATTATCACGCCCCGCTTCGCTTCCGCCGAGGGTCAGGCTGGCCGTCAGAATGGTCCGGTTTTGAAAAACACACTTCGCCTCCGCCTGAACGAGCTTGCCCAGCCGCCCGGTGATGGCGGCCCGGATGGAAAAAGTCTCGCCGGGCTTCACCGTGCCAAGAATTTTCACGTTGCGCAAAGCCGCCAGCTTGAGGCCGGCCAAAGGCGGCCGGGTGGAATCGGTCTGGGCGACGATGCCGGCCAGTTGCGCCGCCGCTTCCACCAGCAGCACGCCGGGAAAAATGGGTTCGCCCGGAAAGTGTCCCCGCAGAAACGGCTCGTCGCCGCGCACCCGATATTCCCCCGCGCCCTCCCTGCCCGGCGTCAGGCTGGTCAATTTGTCAATAAAACGAAACTCCGGGCCGTGCGGCAAAGTGCGCAACGCCGTTTCCAGCATGTCGGACGGGGAGGTCATTTCCCAAGCGGTTCCACCACGGTGAAATTCGTGCCGTAATCGGGTTTAAACAGGTCCGGATTGAGCGGCGGATTGAGTATCCCGTTGCTGAAATCGTTGCGTATGCCCGAGCCGTCGCTGAATGTTAATTCAGTCGATGCGGGCGAAAAATCCCCGGCGCGGACCGCGACCGAAATTTCACTGAGAAACTTGCGGGCGGCCTGGCTTTTGGGTTGCATCCTCAACCGGATGATGCCGTTGGTTTGGGTGATTGACAGCAATTGGAAGCGCGACTCCAGCTCCGCCCGGCTGCGCGGAAAACTGGCGTCCAGCAAGGCCAGCGCATCGCGCCACGGGCCGGGTTGCTTGCCATCAAGCGGATATTTTTCCACCCGCTTCAGTCTCGGATAAATGATGCATAATTGGTCCGGCTGCCGCAGCGCAATGGTCTGGGCCGGCTGCCCCAATTCCCAACGGAACCGGTCCGGTATCGCCACCCAGACTTTGCCGGCGGACACCAGCGGTTGCGAAAGCGTTTTCAGGGCGCGGGTCTCAACCACGTCCGCCGACCAGGTCCGGAGGTTTGCCTGGGCGGCGATCCATTGGTCTAAAAATTTTTCAGATTGGGCCGGCGCGGTCACGGCCGCCAGGCCGAAGGCGAGGCAAAGCCAGGCGAAATGAAAATGGGTTCGGGGTTTCATAAAGTGGATCGAATGGAGGAATCCTCCGCGGACGACTCCGGCCAGATGGGTGCAAAATGAAACCATTGGTCGGCATGTTGTTGAATCTCCGGTTCAAATGCACGCATGATTTCCTGCGTAAGTTGGCTCCGCCCCTCGCGATTGCCCAACGCCTGGCGGTCGTATTCAAATTCGGCCAGCAACCGGGCTTCATACTCCTGGTTCGCCCGCGTAATGGTCACTCCCACGAGCGCGCAACCGGTCGCCCGGGCCAGTTCCGCCGCCGCCAGCGAAGCCTGAAAGGGCCGCCCGAATAGCGTGACCGTCACCGACTTGACGCTTGGCGGACGGTCAATCAACAGCGCGACGGTGGCGCCGTCCTGCAATTGCTTGATGATCTCCACAAAGGCAAACCCTTCGTCGCCCACCACCACGGTTTCGATCCCCCAGCGCGCCCGCGCCTGGCGGCGGATTTCGGTGAAACCCCGGCCCGGTTCGGCTTGGGTGATGGTGATGAGTTTGACCCCGCGTTGCACCAGCAGCGGCCCGCCAATTTCCCAGTTGCCCAAATGCGGCGTTATCAACAACACGCCCCGCCCGCGCTGCCGGGCCTTCTCATAGACGGCCCAGTCGGAATCCCTGGTCAGCCACGTGTTCACGCCGATGCCGCCCTCATAACGCCACAAATCCTTCATCTTGACGGCAAATTGCCGGAAAAGCCGGTGCGCCGCCTTTTCAGCCGCGCGCCGATCGTAGTGCATTACCGGAAGCAGATTCTGAATGATGACTTCCCGCCGCCTGAAGCAAAAAAAGTAATAAATCTCCGCCACGAACAGGCAGAGTTGTTTCAGCGCCACGTCGGGCATGATTCGCACAATCCCCAACGCCAGCCGCCACACCGTCGCCGAATAAAATATCGAGGGGGAGGCCGGTTTGCGAGGGACGCCGGGCCGCTGGTTTCTGTGCAGACAACTCCACCAGGCCGGAAGCAGTGCGACGGCAATCAACACATTCGCGGCGATGCCGACCGCGCAGACTTTGCCCAGGCTGGCCATGCCCGCATTGCCCGACCACGCCAAAGACCCAAACCCGGCAATGGCCGTCCCGCCGCACAATAGCAAGGCGCGTCCAATGGAACGGCGCACCGCCCCAACGTCGCCCCCGTGCCGCCGCAAAGCGAGTTGCATGAAAATGCCGTAGTCCACGCCCGTGCCTAATATCAGGGGGACCGCCATCAGGTTGAGCAGGTTCCACGACCAGCCGGCCAGGGACATCGTGACCAGCAGGCAAAGGCTGCTCAGCAGCAAAACTCCCAGCCCCAGCAACACTTCCGTCGGCCGTCGAAAAGCCAGCCACAACGAACCCAAAACCAGCGCGATCATCGGCGTCACCACCAGCCACATGCGGCTCCGCACCCGCTCCAGCGTGACTTGTCCCAGCAATCCCCAACTGGACAGCAAAACCTTTTTGCCCGCCAACTGGCTGGACAGTCCGGCCAGCGCGGACGCCGGAACGGCGGGGCTTGCCGGATAGACCAAACCCATGACAAACCATTCGTGGCCGGAATGGGCCACAAATCTTTTTAACAACCATTGACTCATGTCGTTGGTCGGCCAAAACACGTCCTGGCTCCGGCCCGCCCGCTCCCAAGTTTGCAGCAACCCGTCGGTCAAAAACAGGGCGTTGGTTTCAAAACCTTCCTGCACGGCGGCGGCGCGCAACATCGGCCCCCGCACTGCCAGCGCGGCGGCGGCGGCACGGTTCGCCTGCTGATATTCCACCCGGGGCCACATCATGGTCGGCAGCAAATACCCGCCAATGACCCGGTTTGAAACCGCCTGCCGCAAAACGTCCTCGGCTCCAGCCAGGGTTGCATACACCTCCTGCTCGTTCTGGCCGGAAATAATCACCCAAAGCGGATCCTGGGGAATATCAATGGCCGCCGTCATTTCTTCCAACGCGGCTTCGGCTTCGCTGTGTTGCGGCTTGAGCGCGTTGGCCGATCTGTCCAACGGCGGAAGATGAAACGACAACGCGCAACAGGCGCCGGCGGCCAGAACGAAGGTGACGATGATCGCCGGGCGATTGGAGGAGGGAGCGGCCTGATTGTCCGCGACAAAAGCGGTCTGGCGCGGCGGGATCAGATAAGACAACCAGGGCTGGCGCGGCTGGTTTTTGCCGGCCTTCCAGCGCGCCGGAAAAAGCGGCGGCAGGTAAACCAGCACCATGACCAAGGCGGCCAGCGCCACGCCGATGGCCACCAGCGTTCCCAGTTGGGCCAGCCCCGGCAGCCCGCCAAAATTCAGGACCAGAAAGGCGCTGATGGTGGTGATGGCCGCCCAAAGAATGCTGGGGGAAATGGCGCGCCGGATTTCCGAAATGCTCAAGTGCGGGTGGGATAAAGCTTCCTGATAATGCACCACCGCATAGTCCACCGCCAACCCCAGCAGCACGGCCGCAAATCCCAGACTGATGACGCTGATCGTTCCCAAAATGAGGCTGCCCAACGCCACGGTTGCAATCAATATCACCGCCAGCAACGTCAGCAGCCACAGCATGGGCAGCCAGCGCCGATGCACCAGCCAGAATAGCATCGCGATGATGAGCGCCGTGCCGGTGACTGAACCGCTCAAATCGTGCTGCATGCCCCGGGCTGTTTCCTCCACAAACGCCGGCCGCCCTGTATAACGCACAACAACCCCCGCCCAACCGGCCTGATTGGCCCTGGTTTCCGCCACGATTTTCTGGAGCGATTGCAGCCAGGCCGAGCTGGCGGTGTAAGTCGTCAGGTCCGGCCGCGCCGCCACATACAAAACGCGCAGCGCGCCGTCGGCCGAGGCAAACATCCGCTGTCCTTGTTCCGCCGACGCGCCGCTGAAATTTTTCAGCGCGGGCACGTTCATCAAATCGTAGGGATCAAACGACCGCACCGCGATGTCCATCGGGGAAAGCGAGGTGGCGAGCACTTCCCGGGTCTCGGTCAGCCCGGAGTGAAGATGGCCGGCGGACAGCCGATTGGTCAGTTCGCCAAAAATCGCGGGAGGCTGGTTGAACCACAGATAACTTACAATTTCCGCCGCCTGCGCCGGATTTTCCATCCACGGCGGCTGCCAGGAAACGGCGGCGACCAGATTCGTTTCCTTGCGCAGACGGGCGGCCAGCGCTTCGGCCAGAGACTCGGCCTTGCCGGCATCCGCCGCCCGCAACGTGATGATCAGTTCGCGCGCGTTGGCAAAATGCTGTTGATAAATCTTCAACCCCTGCACCGCCGGTTGATCCGGCGGCAACAAATCCAGCACCTCCGTGTTAATCCGCAGCCGGCTCAAACCAAAGACCACCGGGACGAGCAACAACAGCCACCACAGGCCGCTCCACCGTCTTTTCATGGTTCGAGATACCCTTCCAAAGTTTCGCCCGACTTCACGTTTTCCAGCTTCCAACCGCCATCCGGCTTCCTGGCAAAATGCAAACAACCGGGCAGCGATTCACCCGCCAAGGCCGCGTGCAGGTAGAGCCAGAGAAAGCGGGTCGGGGGGCGATTCTTTCCCGTAAAACTCATTTGCCTGGGTGGAAATTCAATATGCCAGCGGCCCGGACTGGTTTGGGCCAGCGCCATCGGAATCGGCGTCTTGACAAACTGCACCGCGCAACGTCCGTCCGGATGACTGGCCACCACCACTTCGCCGCCCAGTTCCGGATATTTGCGCCCCGGACGCCACAATGCCTGCCCTTGCTGGACGCGCCAGCCCGGACCGGAAGTGGTGAACAACGAATCATTTGTCCCCGTCCGGCAACCGGTAAAAAGAAACCCGCCGATCAACAATGACAAGCCGGCCCCCAAGCACAACCATCGGTGTTTGCATGAACCCATAAACCGCGTTCATTGTCAGGTCGCCCCCCCGATTGTCAAAACTTTCATTTACTGCGGGGCGTGGTTCGCTTTTCGACCGTGCCTCGTTCGTAAAACAAGACGCCTACCCGCTCAATGTGCTCGATCAGTTCCCGTTGGGTGATTGTTCCGAATAGGGAAAGGTCGAACCGATAGGGCAGCAATAGATCGTCCAATTCCTCGTCGATGCGCCCGATTATCGTTTGATCCAGCTTGTCGCCGAACAGGGCCAGATCAATATCCGACCCCGGCCTGTGGCTGCCCTTGGCCCGCGACCCGTATAGCACGGCCTTTTCAACCTCCGGGTAATGCGAGAACACGTTCCGGATTTTCCGGGCGGTTTCGTCGCTCAGTCCGTGATTCACGTTTCTTTTCCTTCCAGTGCCGTGAACCTGTTTTGGAACTTCTCAAACTCTGCTGCTCCAATTCCGAAAGCGGTCGTTGCCGCGCCAACGCCGCGGCGTCCGACAGTTGACCAAAGGCTCTTTTGAAATTTTGGAATCGTCGGCGCCAGCGCACATCTTTGTTTCTCACTGGATCAGACATGGATTGAGCGTAACGGAAAATCGCGGATAAAGCGGTACTTGTTTTAAATCTCCCCCCTCCCTTGAAAAAAAGTCATTGACATATGAGTTATTTTTATGATTTTAATTAGAACGTCTTAGAAAACCGGAGACAACATGAAAAAACTACTGGCTGGCCTTGGCCTGGGCATGTTGGGGATTCCCGCTGCTTGGGCACAACAGGATATATTAACGTTCACCACCACACCTGACGTGTTTAATGGTGTCATCTCTTACACGCTCGGCTATGAATTCGACGTGACTTCGCCGATTACGGTGACCGGTTTGTCGGTCTTTGCCGCCAACCCCGCCGCCGGATTCAACGAAAACACCCCTGTCGGATTGTGGGATGCCAACGGAAACTTGCTCGCCTCGGCCACCGTCCCTTCCGGCACGGCCGCCCCGCTCACGTTGGATGGGCTTTTCCGCTACGAGTCTCTTGCCGCGCCGATGACTCTGCCTGACGGCTCCTACTACGTGGGGGCCGAGATTGAATCCGGAATTGACCTCTTCGCCGCCGGTGTGAATAGCCTGTCCGCGATTCCCGGAGTCACCTTCGTTCAGAACGCATTCTATCAAGGGTCCAGTTTGACGTTTCCCAACACCATTGAGCTGGGATTGCAAAACGCATTCTTCGGCGGGAATGTTGTGGCTTCGTCCGCGGTTCCCGAGCCTGAATCCATTGTGCTGCTGGCTGTCGGGCTGGTTGGACTGGCCGCTTTTGGCCGCAAGTTCCTGAGAACCGGAGTGCGGGCAAACTCGCCGCTCCGCCATTTGCCGGCTATGATGATTCTGCTTTGCGCCGCGGATTCGATCTGCGTCGTCGCCCAGGCTGCGCCGGTCGTGACCACGGTGGCGGGAAGCGTATATCACCCTCAGATTGCGGCCTATTCCTGCACCGTGGCCTGCATGGAAATGCAGCTCGATTGCACCGAGGTCAGGAACAACGATCCGTTTGCGAACGCGATGCTGGGGATCGCCAATCCCGAGGGGAACCTGTTTGAGCCGCTGCCGAACCCGCCGCTCATATTCCAGCTACCCAAGGGATGGGTGCCAAATCCAAACTATGTTCAGATGCCCCCCCCTGCCTACAATATGGCCGGAAATGTCACGGCCAACGTGCAAACATACCTGTACTGGCTTTCGCATGGCCGTGCCACCTATCCCACGCAAAAGGCGCCAAAACCCAACTCCAATTGCTACAGCAACCCTAAATTTGGGCTGGGAACGGATATCTTTGCCGCCCAAACCATCTTGAATCTTCTGGACGACGCCCACATTTACATAGCCTATCTGTTCCCGAATACCGGGGCCACGGCGACTAAGCCGGCTCGGTTGAAGGATGGCGACCAGGCCAGCCGCACGGTTGCCAACACCATTGCGGATTACCAAATCCCGGCCATCATTATGATTGGCGCAGGGGCGCACGCCATTTCCGTTTACGGCGTGAAGACCGACGTCGCCCCGGGATTTAACGCCAAATACGACATAGAGGGATTCTATGTGAACGACCCGTTTTTCGGCTACCATGAGCATTTTCCCGACACCTCTCCTGCCAGCACTTGGAAGGATCATTATTACGTCCGTTACGGCTGGGATTTGCCCAAGACGGGCGGCACATTGACAGTGCTGCCGGACGGCACCACCAATAGAATCCGGTTGGCTCCCTGGTTCCAGAAATTTGTCCCCACCAAGGTGAACGACGTGGGAGTGGCGGGCGACATCGGAAAGCCGGGATACAAAATAGAAGTGGAACCGGAAGGCCCTGAGCAGGCCGACGGCGGCCTTTATGTCAGCGCGCCCACGCCCCCGGTGGAATTGCCGGTCGAATTAGACCCTTACGGAGCGTTTGATTACGCTACAAACGATCTGGCTGCCGACCCTTACCTGAGCAGCCAGCCTGGATTCTCGAATGGCTCTTTCGATTTGGCCGATGCGGTCCTTTTTCAATATCCGGAGGACGGCAGCACGGACGGGGATTGGCTGCTGGCGTATGAAGGCAGCGGCGGCACGAACGATGTCACAGCTTTTGTATTGATCGACGCTGCCACGGGTTTGATAGACGAGGCCGGTTGGAGCGATCCCGGGGACTACATGACCTCCATGACCCTCGCCGATTTGATCGCAATGGAGACGAGTAACTATGCCGGCAACGTGCCAAACGACAACGCGCCCTCCACGGTCAACGTCCAATCGTCCACTCCTGGCAGCCTCACGTTTACCTGGTCCGCCTCGCCGCTGGGGACTTACTATCTGGAGCAAAACAGCGACCTCTCCACCACCAATTGGGTGCTTGTGACGAATCAGCCGGTTGTTGTGGGCGGCCAGAACCAGGTGATCATCACGGGACCGCAAACCGGGAGCATGTTTTACCAGCTCGTCGCATACCCCGGGTTGTAGTTTGGAATCCGTGCCAGCATAAAATCGATGCGCCGAATTTGAGCTTCCCCAAATTTGGGGAAGCTCATTTTTCCATTTTAGCCTTCAGCCTTTTGGCGGGTCCGCCCTGCCTGCCCCGGAAGTCGTTGACTTTTGGAGTGTCAGTAAAATAGTCTTCTGAAAAGTACAAAGCATGAGTTGGCCGCTCAAACGGCCCCGATGATGGATTGCAAGGTCACCAACCGCATTTGTACGTGCGGCGCCAAGGCGCGCTGCCCGTCCGGCTCCTTTAACTTGCTCCTCACAAAACCCATGAAGTTGACTCGACAACGGGCGGTGCCGCAATGAGCCTGCCATCCCGTTTTTCCACGAAGCGTCTGCCTTCATCATTGGGGCCGCTGCTGGCGCTTTACGTGTTCTGCATCGTTCGCTTTCATCTCCGTGACGAACTTCAAGTTCAGACCTTCACACCCCTGAATGTCGCGGTTCTTCTCTCTGGCTTCATCTCTTTATCCGCCATCGCCTTGAGCGTGGATCTGCTGGTGCCGGCGAAAAACGTGCTGAAATTCGCCTGCAGTGGCTTGGTGGTGGCCGGGTATGTCGTGTTAAGCACCTATCACCTGCGAAGTCACAGCCCGCCGGATTACGCGGTGCTGGGAGACAACATGGCCCTGGCCTTCCGCCGGGAAAGCCTGCGCGTCATCGGGCAGACTCCACAACGGGATGATTACATTCTGGTTGCCGTGTCTTTGACTGCCGTGGCGCTGCTGCAATGGAAATGGCGCCCAAACGCGCCGCCGGCAAAGAAGGGGGCGCGGCTCCGGTTGCTGGCACTCCTTGCGGCCTATGGCGCCTGCCTGCAATTTTTGCCCTACTCGTACGACGAACTGACCTGTTTCGCCCAATCGGCTTACCGATATTACGTGCCTGCGCAACCGTTGTTCCAAGTCACGGATGCCAGGGAAAAATTCCCTTATGTGAGGGAGATTGCAAATGAAAGGAAGAGCGAACCTCCGCAAAACATATTCCTCATCATGATCGAATCGTTCAACGCGAATTTCGCTCATCAGAGGACGCCGGAAGGACAGGAATACATGCCGTTTTTCAATGAATTAACACGCCAGGGGATGTTCTATGACAACTTTTGGGGCGAGTCCATGCAGACGGTGAAAGGACAGTTGAGCGTCCTGGCCTCAATCACTCCCCTGACGCGGAAAAAGGTCTTTACCGATTACCCGGATTTAAACCTGCACTGCCTGCCGCAAGTCATGAAGGAAAACGGCTATGACACGGTCTTTTTCCAGGGGTTTGCGGACCTGAATTTTGAGAACACGGGGGCGTTCATGAGAAGGAACGGCTTCTCCGAGGTGGAGGCCATGAACGACGAGTTTGTTTCGGCTGAGGAAAAAATGCTGTACAAATGGGGATGGGGCATCCAGGACAACATACTTTACCAGAAAGCCTTCCAATATTTGGACCGCCTTGCCAAACCGGGGCGGGCGGCCAGAAAGGGTCCCGGATATTTTGTGCTTCTGGCCACCATATCCAATCACATGAAATTTCGAGCTGTCCCTGCGGCCCAGCGCTATCTTTATCCGCAGCCGCGGAACAGGATTGAGACCTACGCCAACTCAATCAGGGTGACGGATGAATATCTCAAGACCTTCTTTGAGGAATTACAAAAGCGGGATTACCTGGGCAATTCGATTGTGCTGATCACCGGGGATCACAGTTTCCCCGTCGGCGAGCACGGGTATTACGACAGCGAATCGGGCTTCTACAACGAGTATTTCAAGACGCCGCTGCTCATTTGGGGAAGAGGCATCTCGCCGGGCCTCTCCCACGAATTGCACTGCCAATTGGACATTGCGCCCACTGTCCTGGACTTGGCCGGGATTTCCGCCAAGGTCCATTTTCGGGGGAAATCCGTCTTTTCGGGCGCGTCCGATTTCGTGCCGCTGGTGCAGCCTTACGCCGGCACTTGTCTGGGCATTGTTTCCGGCCGCTACAAATATGTTTACCGGGAGCGCGGACAAGAGGAATACGTTTTTGATCTGGACAATGACCCCTTGGAGAAAACGAACATTGTTAAAACAATCATTGGCCAGCCGATTTACGAAACCTTTCACGCCAAGGTCGCCGAGACTTTGCGCAACGACCATCTCATCATGGAAAACAGGATCTGGCCAGGCCCGCAGTGCATGGAGAGCAAACCATAGTTTTTTTATAAGAGTCGGGATCACAGCACACAATCCGCTTAGCCCCCGCCTTCCACTTCTCCATCTCCTTCGGAGCCGGCGCGCCCGCCTTTTAAAATTGGTATGCGGCTGAAAATGGGGTAAATTGCCCCTCCTGATGGTCACAACCCCCATAGTCGGACAAATTGAGGATCCCGCGACTGAAATCCGCGCCGCCTTGCCGCGCCCTGAATTGCTCGCCCCGGCCGGCGACTGGGATTGCGTCCGGGCTGCGGTCGAAAATGGCGCGGACGCCATCTACTTCGGCCTCGACCGGTTCAATGCCCGCATGCGCGCCAATAATTTCACCGAGGCGGATTTGCCCAAGCTGATGGATTTCCTCCATCGCCGCGGAGTGAAAGGGTATGTGACCTTCAACACCCTCGTTTTCGCCAATGAAATGGCCGGGGCCGAAACTTATTTGCGCGCTCTCATGGCCGCAGGCGTCGATGCCGCCATCGTGCAGGATGTTGGAATTTGCCGGCTTATCCGGCGGCTTTCCCCGGATTTCCCCATCCACGCTTCCACCCAGATGACGATCACCAGCCCCGCCGGCCTGAAATTCGCCCGGGAACTCGGCTGCAGCCTGGTCGTGCTGGCGCGCGAATGTTCGCTTAAGGAAATCGCCCAAATGACCGGCCCGGCTTCAATGCCTCTGGAGGTTTTCGTGCATGGCGCGTTGTGCGTTGCTTATTCCGGGCAATGCCTGACCAGCGAGGCGCTCGGCGGACGTTCGGCCAATCGCGGCGAGTGCGCCCAAGCCTGCCGCATGCCTTATGATTTGATTTCCGACGGCCAGATCGTCCCCTTGGGAGATCGCCGTTACCTGCTCAGTCCGCAAGACCTGGCCGGCCTGGAAATCCTGCCGGAACTCGTTCGCGCCGGAGTCGCCTCGTTGAAAATCGAGGGCCGCCTCAAATCGCCCGAATACGTCGCCAACATCACGCAGATTTACCGCCGCGCCCTCGATCAGCCGGACGCCAAACCGGCGGCGGACAGCCGCTACAATCTGGAAATGGCCTTCTCCCGCGGCCTGCACACCGGCTGGTTTGGCGGAGTCAATAATCAGACGCTGGTTCACGCCCGCTTCGGCAAGAAACGCGGCGTTTATCTCGGCGACGTGCAACGCATCGAACACCAGCGCGTCCATCTTCAGCTCAAAGCCTCCTTGAAACCGGGCGACGGCATTGTATTTGACTCCGGCCATCCCGACGAGCCGGAAGAGGGTGGGCGTGTTTATCAGGTGGACCAAACCACCGCCATCGCCGTCATCGGATTCGGCCGCGGCGATGTGGACTTTGGCCGCGTGCATGTCGGGGACAAGATTTGGAAAACGAGCGACCCCGAACTGGATCGCCGGCTGCGCCGGAGTTTTGCCGGCGAATCACCCCGGTTCCGGCACCGGGTCGATTTGGAAATCCAGGGCGCGATTGGTGTGGAACTGACCTTGATCGGGCGCGACGAGGCCGGGCATGTCGTGCAAATCGATTCCGCCATGCCACTGGTTGCCGCCCAAAAACAACCGCTCACCACCGAACGGCTGCGCGAACAATTGGGCCGGCTCGGCGGAACCCCGTTCGAGCTGGGCGATTTGAAAAATACGCTGGAAGGGCAGGTCATGCTCCCCATGAGCGAACTCAACCGTTTGCGCCGCGAATTCTCCGGGGAGATGGAAGCCCTGTGCGCCCGTCCCCTGCGCTGGACTCTCAACGAAAATCCGCTCCCCGCCGCCCCGCCCGCCCAGTCGCCGGACGCCGCCTCCGCTGTTCCCCGCCTGATCGTTCTCGTCCGGGAAATGGCCCAGCTTGAGGCCGCCCTGGCCGCCGGGGTCGCCTCCATTTACTGCGAATTTGAGGACCCGAAAAAATATCGCGACGCCGTCGCCGCATTCCGCGCCCGGCCTTCCACCGGCGACGTCCGTCCGGAAATTTTCGTCGCGCCGCCCCGCATTTTCAAAATCGGCGAAGAATGGGTCCTGAAACAAGTGCGCTCCTGCGAGGCCGACGGTTACTTGCTGCGCAATTACGACCACCTTGAATACTTCGCCGGTTGCCGGTGCGTCGCCGATTTTTCGTTCAACATCGCCAACGGCCTGTCAGCCGAATATTTCAAAGATCGCTTCGCATTGGAACGCCTCACCGCCTCCTACGACCTGAACATCGCCCAGCTCGAAGCCCTGCTCGCCGCCGCGCCGCCGCATTGGTTCGAAATCACCCTGCACCAGCACATGCCCATGTTTCACATGGAGCACTGCGTCTTCTGCGCCTTTCTCAGCCAGGGCACCGGCCCGTCCAATTGCGGGCGCCCCTGTGACAAACATAAAGTCGAGGTGCGCGACCGCGTCGGGCTGGACCACCCCCTCAAAGCCGACGCCGGCTGCCGCAACACCGTCTTCAACGGCCGCGCCCAAACCGGGGCCGAATACGCCGCGCATCTGATCGGGTTGGGCGCGCGCCATTTTCGGATTGAGTTTGTCAACGAAACGCCGGCGCAAGTCACGGCGACCATCGCAAAATACCAGGCCCTCCTCGCCGGCCAACTGAGCGGCGGCGACCTGTGGCGCGAACTGAAACTGCAAAACCAGCTCGGCGTCACCCGCGGCCCGATGGGATCCTGACCCGCCTGCCCATCTGCGCAGCGGCAGGAAAAAGCTGAAACGCTGAAACGCTGAAAACGGATGCCGGGAAATTACTTTTCGGACCAGAGCCAGGGGGGGAGGGACGCGCCACGGAAACGGTTGGTGATGGTTTGAAGCTCTTGGGCGGTGAATTTTGCTCCCTTGGTCAGGTCGGCGCCTTGACGGGATTCGGGGTCGAATTCCGGCAGGACACGGCTGGATTCAAAGGGGGTGTTGGTCAGGGCGGCCAGGATGTGTTGCTCCAGGGCGGCGAAGTCGGGCGGGTTGGCCGCACAGCCTTGGGGATGGTCTATGATGCCGGTTAATGCTTGTTCGACTTTTTCGGTTTCACGGATGACGAAGGGCGGTTTTTTGATGCCAGGGCCGGCAACGATGGCGGCGTGCTTGAGTTTCATGTCGCGCTTGGCTTGACGGGTTTGCCGGCGGAGGTTCCAGGCTTTCTGCCATGTCAATAAATCAGCGTATGTGCCGGCGTTGGAGAATCGAAGGACTGCCTCCCTGTCGCAGGAAACGGGTTTGTCCAGGGACACGGTGATGATGTGGTTGAGCGGGTTCCAGGACCAGCGGTCAAGGTTGTCGCCGGATTCCGATTCCGGCATTTTGCGCCCGTTGAGGGTGATGGCTTGCGGTTTGAACAGGCCGTGAACCTGGACATCATAACGGCGATGGAACAGTTGCCCCTTGAACTGGCCTTTCGCCGGGCCGATGCGCAGGGCGTAGTTTCCGGCAGCATCCTCCGGGGCGAAATGCAGGGCGGTCCAGGCGCAGGCGCCGGTCCGGTAATTGAGCGAGACTCCGTCATCTTCGTAAAGATTGAAGTCGGCCGCGCGCGGCCCGGCATAGACTTGGAGGGTCAGCGGATCCGCCGGTTTTTCGTCGCTACGCGACATGTCGGGAGCCATGGGCAGGATGGAACCGGCGCGCGCGAACAGCGGCATGCGGTCGAGCGGACATTCATGGGTCACGGTCCGTCCGCCTTCGTAGAGGTCGCCGGTGAAGAAATCGAACCAGTCATCGCCGACGGGGAGGAAAACCTGTTTGCGGGCCGGTTTGCCGTGGCCGGGGGAATTGATGGGGGAGACCAGCAGTTCGTCGCCGAACATGTATTGTTGCTCGTTATGGTAGGCGGCTTCCTGGCCGGGATATTCCAGATACATGCCGCGAACGAGGGGCAGGCCGGTTTCATGCGCCACGCGGGAACAGGTGTAGATGTAAGGAATCAAGCGGTAGCGCAAGCCGACAAACTTGCGATAATTCTCCATGCCTTCCATCCCGTATTCCCAAGGCAGACGAAGCCCCCAAAGTCCATGGAACCAAAGCACGGGGCTGAATGCGCCGAATTGCACCCAGCGCTCGTAGAGTTCCGGCGGCAAATCCACTCCAAAGACGCCGCAGCAAAGGTTGTTCATGTAAGGCGTAAGCTGGTTGCCGCCCTGGATGGTGGCGGGAATCAACACCGGCAGGGATTCCCACACGCCGTCAAGGTCGCCGGTGAAAAAGATGCCGTAGCGGTGCGAACCCCAGCAGTTTCCCAGACGGCAGAAAGCCGTGGTGCGCAGTCCGGTGATATGTTCGCTCCCCTCGTATTCGATGTGGCGGGTCCAAAGGAGACTGTCCAAACCATCCATGTTGGCGGGGGCGCCGCCGTCCTGCCACCAGAAGGCCAGGCCGCGATCCAAGTCGGGTTTGTGCAGGAGGTTCATGAAGAGGCCGGCGTATTTTTTATTGGCCAGGTCGTGGGGGATTTCCTTTACGTCCGCCGGCAAACCCATGGCCTGGCGGATGGTGTCAAAATGGCTGTCGCTCTCGCGGGTGAGCGCGCCGTAATGTTCGTTGACCGTGACCTTGACGCCCTGTTGTTTCATCCAGGAAAAAAAGCCGGCCGGGTCGGGCATTTGTTCGAGGTCCCAATCGTAGCCCGTCCAGACCATTTTGGTTTTGGAATCGGAATCAATCACGACCATATCGAGGGGAAGCTGTTCATCGCGGAATTGTTTCACGATCATCTTCCATTCCTCGCCCGAATAGCCGGCGCGCGAGCCAAACCAGGAGCCGAACACGTAACGGGGCAGCATCGGAACCGGCCCGGTCAAAGCCGACAACTCGCGCAAAGCCGATTTGTAATCGTTGCCGTAAGCCAGGAAAAACCAATCCTGCCCGTCCTTGATCGCGCGCGGCATGACCCAGTCGTTGGTCAAATCGAACAAGGCGGTTTTGCTGTCATCCAGCAAGTAGCAACCCTTGCGGCTGAGGGGGCCGGGGTCGGTGACTTTTTTGGTGCTGCGATTGCCCAGTTCCCCGGGCACGCCGCCCAAATTCAGCCCATCGGGCTGCCCCGGCTTCCATTGGTGCAATCCGGCCTGGTCCTGCCAATCAATGAAAAGATTGTTGCTGGTGAACGGGCCGGAGCCGGTCTTGTAATGCAATTCCAGAACGGCGGTGTTGAGAATCAACCAGCCGTCCGCCTCGTGGCTGCGCGCAACAGTTTGCGGCCAGCGATCCCGATTAATGACCGAGACACTGGGAGCGTCCACAAAAACGCCGGAGGGCGAATATTCCATTCGAACCAAGGAAGCATCCAGGACCTGAAAACGAGCCGGGCCGCGCCCGAAAACCGGGACGGAAGCCACAGGCAAGGGAGGGTCAAAAACGCGGGCGGGCAGACCCTGGCCGGGAGCGGTTCCGGCCAGGCCAAGGGACACTGAAGCGATGGCGATGAAGGCAAATTTCATTTGGGCGCAAATTCGTTTGGACGGCGCATTCTACGGCTTCATTTATGCCCGCGCGCGAGCGCGGATGTCAATCAGCCGCTTCATCACCGGATGAAGATTGCCCTGCCATCCGGTCGTGCCGAAGGCGTCGTGCAAGGTTTTGTAAATGGCGTAAAGCTCGGCGTAGGTTTTGCACGCCTGCGGATTGGGTTTATAGACCTGGAGTTTGGAGACGGTCATGGCCTTTTGCGCGGCGGCAAAATTCTTATGGGCGCCGGCCACGACCGCGCCGGCAATGGCCGCGCCGAGCGCGCAGGCCTGGGTCGAGTGCGCCACCTTCATGGGGCGCTGGGTGACATCGGCATAAATTTGCATGGTCAACGGGCTTTTGACGGCGATGCCGCCGCAGTTGATCACCTGCCGGACGGCCACGCCGTGTTCCTCGAGGCGGTTAAAGATGGTCAGCGCGCCGAAAGCGGTCGCCTCGATCAGGGCGCGGTAAATCTCGGCGGGGGTGGTGTAAAGCGTATGGCCGACGAGCAGGCCGGAAAGCGTCTGATCCACCAGGACGGTTCGATTGCCATTATTCCAGTCCAGGGCCAGGAGGCCGGATTCGCCGGGGCGCAGTTTGGCGGCGGCGGCGGTGAGGGTTTCATGGGATTGGGCCGGGCCGCCGGGCTGGATATAATTGACAAACCAATTGAAGATGTCGCCCACGGCCGATTGCCCGGCTTCCAAGCCGTAAAATCCGGGCAGCACACTGCCGTTGACAATGCCGCAGAGGCCGGGGATGGGGGGAAGCTTTTTATCGGCGGACCAGACAGCGATGTCGCAAGTGCTGGTGCCGATGATTTTGACCAGCACGCCCGGGGCAATGCCGCTGCCGACCGCGCCGAGGTGGGCGTCGAGCGCGCCAACGGCGACAGGGATGCCGGCGGGCAGCCCGGTTTTTTTCGCCCAAACGGCGGAAAGGGAGCCGGCGGGTTGGCCGCTGGAAAGGACGCGGGAAGCAAGGCGCGGGCGCAACGCTCCCAATTTTGGCGAAAGCCGGGCGAGGAATTTTGCGTCGGGATAGCCGCCCCAGGACGGGTTGAACATCGCCTTGTGACCGGCGGCGCAAATCCCGGCGGCGCGCCGGGCGGGCAATTCGGTGCCGGTCAGCATGGCGGGAATGTAGTCGGCCAGTTCCACCCACGAATGGGCGGCGTCAAAAACAGCCGGGGCGACGCGGAGGCAGTGGAGGATTTTGCTAAAGAACCATTCGCTGGAATAAGTGCCGCCGCAACCGGCGACATATTCGGGGCGGATTTTGCGGGCGAGGGCGGTGATTTCCGCGGCTTCGGCGATGCCGGTGTGATCCTTCCACAGCCAGGCCATGGCGTTGACGTTATGGGCAAATTTTTTCTGGAAAGCCAACGGCTGTCCGTCAGCGTCCACCGGCAACGGAGTGCTTCCGGTGGTATCCACGCCGATACCGATGACCTGGCCGGGACGGAAGCCGGGCATGGCGCGGCGGGCGGCGGCAAGGGCTTGTTGAATGCAGGCCTGGGCGCCGTCCACGTAATCCGCCGGGTGCTGGCGGGCGAGATTGGGGTCGCGGGTCAGGATGACCCCTTGGGTGCCGTGGCGGTAATTCCAGATGCCGGTGGCAATTTCGCGGCCAGTGGCAATATCCACGATGACGGCGCGAACCGAGTTGGTGCCGTAGTCGAGGCCGATAGTGTATTGAGGAGGATTTTTCATGCGCCTTAAGAATGAGATTCAGGAATTGCACGGGCAAGGGGCGCGTTCGCCTCATGTTGGAGCGACTGCGCGTTGCTGTATTTGGGCCACTTGAAGGCATAGTAGGCTACGAATACAAAACAAACCATCGGAACAATATAACCGCGCGACATACCATGTTTGTCAGCCACATACCCCATGAGTTTGGGCAGCATCGCGCCACCCATAATAGCCATGACAATGAAGCCGGAGGCCTTCTTGGCCCGGACCCCAAGACCGTGAATGCCAAGCGCGAAGATGGTTGGAAACATGATTGACATGAAGAAATAGCTCAGGAAAACGCAAACCACCGAGATCCAGCCCAGTTTCAGAAAAACCAGCAGGCAAAGGAGCACATTCACGCAACCATACAGACCCAAAACCTTGTGTGCAGAGAATTTCTTAAGAATGGCCGCCCCGGAAAACCGACCGACCAGGAAACAGAAGAATCCAAACGAGGCGAGCCTGGTCGCCCCATAGTCGCTGAAATGGAAGACCCCGTCCCTGAGGTCAAACCAGCCTTGCATCCAACCTGAGTTCCAGGATGCAGGAAGGGCGGGAACTTCCGATGTCATGTAGTTAATCAAGAAACTGAAGATGCCAGCTTGGGCGGCGACGTAGAAAAATTGTGCCAGCGTGGCGCCGGAAAAGTGGGGATGCGACCAGATGCTGTGGTGCGTAATTTTGCGGGCGACCGGGAAAAGCGCAGCGGCGGCTATGGTAATTGCGGCGCCAGCGACAGTCCACAAAGTCCTGGCAATTACCGAGTCACTCGCGCCGACCGTGCTGAGAATCACCCAGAGGATCATGACAACAACGCCCACCAGAACGGCCACGTTGGCCAACAGCAAAAAATAGACCAGCCGGCGATTGATTTCTCTCTCCGCCGCAGCCGCGACAATCGTCCCGGAATTTTTGTCATCAATATTGTAGTCATCAGCGGTTTTAATATCGGGAACGTTGGCGAAGAAAAAGACCAGGGCCAGAACAATGACCAGCACGGCCACCCCGGCATAAGGAATCCACAGGGTTTGGCTGCCGGTTGAATTTCCAGCGACGTCCTTGGAATAGAAAAACATGCCGCCGGCGAGCGGCCCGAACAGCCAGCCAATCCCATTGCAGGACTGGGCCAGATTGATGCGGGTGGCCGCGAACCGCTCGTCGCCCAATACCGTAGTGTAAGGATTGGCCACCGTTTCCAGAAAAGTCAGGCCCGAGGCAATCACGCACACCCCCAGCAAGAACGCCCAAAAAGCCGCGATGTGCGTCGCCGGGATAAACCAAAAACCGCCGCAAGCGACCAACAGCAGTCCGACAATAATTCCTCCTTTGTAACCGAGTTTGATCGCCAGCCAGCCGGCTGGCAGGGACATCAGGAAATAACCGAGATAATGGGCGAATTGCACCCAGGCGGATTGGGCCAGAGTGAGGTGCAACTCCTCCTGAAAATGCTTGTCCATCACGTCAATCATCCCGTTGCAGAATCCCCACAGGAGAAAGAGCGAACTGGTCAGACAAAAGGTGAAGATAAGATTTTTGCCGTCAGCCGTGACGAACATGCCTGTCTTTTTCGGAGTCATGACGGGAGATTAGTTCGGGTGCAGGGCGGATTTGATTTCTTCCAGCGAGACGCCGAAGACGGACCGGGCCACGGGATCGAGGGCCGACTCCGGTCCTGACAGGTGAATTGTCCGGTGGAGGTGGGAGACGCTCCTGCCCGGGGCCAGACCGGCGGCCGGGGAGGAGGATTCAATTTCAAAGAACGGCCCCAGCGGCTTGGCGCCGGGCGAGGGTGGCCCGTCGTTGTAGCTGTTCATGGCGTCGCCGCCGTAGGGGTTATCCTGCAGCTTCCAGAGCGAGTTCACATAATCCGTCACGCCCTCCGGCTGGTTGAATTGGACAATGGTGAGGACCTGGTGGTCGGCGTCATAAGCGCCCAGAACCGCCTTGCTGCGCCGGGGGTTGACACCAATTTTGCTGCGGAACTTGCCGTCGCCGCTGAGGAAGATCGTGTTTTCCCCGACCTTCAAGCGGTCGGGCGGGATGGCGCCGAAATAATCGGCGGTCACCTTGATACCCAGTTCAGATTCCGGTCCGGGCTTGATGGGGACGACAATGGTCGAGTGGGGCGAAGGGGTGAACATGCCGAGAATCCAGACGGACAAGAGGCCGCTTTCCTTTTTCCAGGCCTGTTTTCCGGCGTTGGAAATGCGGTTGTCGGTTTCATAGGCCACGAGGCTGATCTGGTCCGAGGGCGGAACGCCCAATTTCTTCCAGGCCGCCTTTGTGTCAAGCAAACTAACCCCGCGTTTCACCGCGACATGGAAACGGGTGCCCGAATAATTGGTCAGGGCGAAATTCAGGCTGAACACCGCCCGCTTCTGAGATTGGCTGGCGGTCTCAAACGGGAGGGTGTCGAAGGGCGGCGGCACCTGCCAGTTGGCCAGGTCGAATTTCGCGCCTTGGGCAAAATAAACCGAAAACTGGCCGCCTTCCGGCCCGAGCCAGAACCGGTCTTCGCCGCCGAAGGCGTTCATGTGGGGCAGCAGTTTGCCGGACGCGATCAATTCCCGGTTGATAAAGCCAAAACTGCGTCCGTCGTCGCCAGTGGCCGTGCTGGTCATGACCCGGCCCTGCCAGGCCGGGGCGATGGCCACCTTGGCGGCGTCTTTGGCATCGCTTAACACGATGACGGGGGTGTGAAGTTTTAAGAAAGAGATATCATCGCCAAAGGAAGCGCCGGAGGAAGGCCGGGCCATTGCTGTCAATGCAGCCATAAGCAGGAGGGTCTTGATGATGGGAGGATTCATTTTTATTTATGGGTTAGGTTTCAAGCGGAACCAGGATTGTCGCGGGGGGGCGCATCCGCCCCTGATGGGATGGAGAACCCGCACCTGCGGGGCGCTGCCCGATCTGAATAATGCTGAAACGATTCACGATTTTCCTTCCCGCTGTGACGAGCCGGATCGCGCGCCGTTTCGGGATGGCAAAACCTACTGCCTACCCGTTTCACAAGTCCAGCAACAAATCGGCGGGTTGCCTTAAATTCAATGACACCGGAAATCGGTGGAAACAAACATGAGTCAACGGATGCCTTCACGCCCCTCCGCCGGCAACAGTTTGCCTTTGAATTGAATTCCCCCTGGAAAAAGGCTGCACTACCCGCATTGAAATACAGCAATGCGGGTAGTGCGATTATAATGTGACTTGTGCGCGGGAGGGCAAGAGAAAAACAAACAGGGGAAAAACATGCTTTTTCCGTGGGACCAGGGAACTGTGTGTCAACTATAACATTCCTTTGGTGTCTTTTTTATTCCCGTGTGCGGCTGGCGGAAGCCATCAGACCGAATCTGCCTGCATTCAGATTCGCTTTGAAGTTTTGTTCCCGCCCGCCTACCTTGCAACTGATGTTCGAAGCTTCCGAGCTGTTTGATTTGAGCCAGACACAGCACGCCGCCATTTTTGAGGGCTGCCGTTTCGCGTGGGATGCTTTGCCCAAAATCGCCCCGTTCCTCGCACAACATCTCCCTCCCGGCCAGCATCACCGCTCCGAGGGGAGCGTCCTTGTCGGCGACCGCGTTTTCATCGGCCCGGGCACCTTGCTCGAGGATGGCGTGATGATCAAAGGCCCCGCCTTCATCGGGCGGAACTGCCAGATCCGGCATAACGCCTACATCCGCGAAAACGTCATCATTGGCGACGATTGCGTGGTGGGCAACTCGACCGAGATCAAAAACTCCCTGCTTTTCAACCACGCCCAAGCGCCCCATTTCAACTACGTGGGCGACTCCATTCTCGGCTGCCGGGCGCATCTTGGCGCCGGGGTTAAAATTTCCAACTTCAGCCTGTTTCACAGCACCATCACGGTGGAAATCGACGGCCAACCCTTTGACACCGGCCTGCGCAAATTCGGCGCCCTCCTGGGAGACGCCTGCGAAATCGGCTGCAACGCCGTCCTGAGTCCGGGCAGCATCATCGGGCGCGAGTCGGTGGTTTATCCCAATGTCTCGTGGCGCGGCGTCTTCCCCGCGCGCATGATTGTCAAGAACAGAGCCGCCCAGGAGGTCGTGATGCGGCGCCGGCGCGACGACCAACCGGAATCCGGCCGATGATCCGTCTGGTCGAAGATCAACCGGCGGAAAGTTCCAACAGCCTGGTCGGACAGGTTGCCGAAATTTTTTCCCCCACGGGCATTTTATCCAAGTCCAGGAACTTCGAGTACCGCCCGCAGCAGCAGAAAATGGCCGTCGCCGTCGCCGAATCGCTTGAGGAAAAAAAGCATTTGATCGTCGAGGCCGGGACAGGGGTGGGCAAGAGCCTGGCCTATTTGGTTCCCGCCATTCTCCATGCGGTGGCCCGCCACAAGAAAGCCGTCATCTCCACCCACACCATCAATTTGCAGGAGCAACTGATTGACAAGGACCTGCCCATGCTGGCCAAGGTGCTGCCGGTCCGGTTCAATTACACCATGCTCAAAGGGCGGCACAATTATCTTTGCACCCGGCGTCTGGCCAGGGCGGCGCGCCAGGCCAGCCAGCTTTTCACCACCCCGGAAGCGGGGGAATTGCAGCGCATCATCGAATGGTCCCGAAAAACCGAGGACGGAAGCCTGTCCGATTTTGAGGTCGAACCCGATCCCCGCGTCTGGCAGCAGGTCTGTTCCGAACGCGGCTTGTGTTCCCCCAAGGTCTGCGGACACCAGTCCGACTTCGTCAAGGACGGCGGTCCGTGCTGTTTTTTCCAGCAAGCTCGCAGCCGCATCCTGTCGGCGGACGTTCTTGTTCTCAACCACACCCTGTTTTTTTTGCAACTGGGGGGATTGGAAGAGGAATCGGAAGGCGGCGTGCTGTTCAAGAATGATTTCGTCATCTTTGACGAGGCGCACACGGTGGAAAAAGTCGCCTCGCGCCACATTGGGCTGAGTCTTTCCAGCGCGCAACTGCGCTACGCCCTGCACCAACTCTGGAACCCGCAAACCAAGAAGGGCCAACTGGCCATCCTGCGCCGCGGGCCGGAGAAACTGGTGACGGAAGTGCTCAAGGAAGCCGACGTTTTTTTCGCCGCAGTCGAGGAAGCCTGCGACGGTATTGCCGGCGAACGCGTTGCCCGCGAGGACGCCAGCCGCCGCTGGAGCGAATTGCGCGTCCGCCGCGCCGATTTGGTGAAGGATAATCTTACCCTTCCCTTGCAACGGGTGCGCGAGGAAGTCAACGCCCTGATTAAAGTCGTGGACGACAAGGATACCGCGCAGGAATTGACCGAGTGCAACCGGCGTCTGGCCGAACTGCGCGAGGAGATCGCCGTTTTCCTGAGCCAACGCGAGGCCGACCATGTCTATTGGGTGGAACGCGCCGGGAAAGCCCAGCGCAACCTCACCCTCAACGCCGCGCCCATTGATGTGGCCGATTACCTCCGCCAAAGGTTGTTCAACGCCGACACCTCCATCATCATGACCAGCGCCACCCTCGCCGTCGCGGACGGCGCTGACCCGAAGGCTGCCACATCCGCCGGCGCGAAAAAATCCCCCCTCCTTTATTTTGCCCGGCAGGTGGGCGGCGAGAAATCCACTTTGCTCCAGGCCGGGTCCCCCTTCGATTACGCGCGGCAGATGAAGTTATACGTCGCCGGCAAAATGCCCGACCCGCGCGACGCCCAATACCAGGACAGTCTGGTGCGGTGGATAGGGCATTTTGTCCGCATGACCCACGGCAAGGCGTTTGTGCTTTTCACAAATTTCAAATTGATGCTCGAAGTCGGACGGCGCATGGAGCCTTTCTTTGACGAACTGGGCATCGCCTGTTTCATCCAAGGCACCGGCACCCCGCGCTCGCTCCTGCTCGAACGGTTCAAGCGCGACACCGACTCCGTTCTCTTTGGCACGGACAGTTTTTGGCAGGGGGTCGATGTTCCGGGCGAATCGTTGTCCAACGTCATCATCACGCGCCTGCCCTTCGCCGTGCCGGACCATCCCTTGGTCGAGGCGAAGATTGAAAGCATTGAGGCGCGCGGGGGCAATTCCTTCATGGAATATTCGCTGCCCGAAGCCATTTTGAAATTCCGGCAGGGCGTGGGGCGCCTGATCCGCACCAAGACCGACCAGGGTATCGTGGTGGTTTTGGACAACCGGGTGTTGACGAAAAAGTACGGGCAGGCTTTTCTTAAGGCCGCGCCCCAATGTCCGATGGAAATTGTTTAGGGGCCGAAATAAGCTGTGTCCAAACCGCCTTTTTAGTATAGCATGGCGCAGAATTTTCTGGAAAGTTGTGAACGAAGAATCATCTCTTGGATTTGTGGCATTGGCCTTTGCGCTCGCCGTTGGCGGCGGGGCGCTCGGCGCGATTTTGGGCACTTCGCACAAACGTTTGTGCGCGTTGATCAGCGTCGGGGCCGGCTCGCTCCTGGGCGTGACTTTATTTGGCATTCTGCCCGAAACGGTCGGGGACCTTAATTGGTGGGAATTGGTGCTGGCGCTGGTCTCCGGTTACGCGGTGTTTTCGCTGGTGAGCAAATACATTTTCCACGTTTGCCCGGCTTGCGCCGCCAGTCATTTTGACGAGGCCACCACCCACCGGTTCAGCGAGATTGCCTCGGCCATGATGCTGGCTTTGGGCATTCACTGCACGGTTGACGGTTTGGCCATCTCAGCCGGAAGCGAGGCCCATGGCACCGCCACCACCAGCGGCCACATTATTGTTCTTTCGATCATCCTGGCCGTCTGTGTGCATAAGGTTCCCGAAGGCCTTGCCCTGGGCGCATTGTTGCGCGGCGCCGGATTGCGGACTCAGGGAATTATCTGGCGGGTGTTTGCGGTGGAATCCACCACCGTTTTAGGCGGCGTCGCGGGCTGGCTCTTTTTCCCCGACGCCTCCCGTTTCTGGGTGTCGGCGGCTCTGGCTCACGCCGGGGGCGGGTTCATTTATCTGGCGACCCATGCGGTCATAGGCGAAATCATCAAGCACCACAAAGCCCTCGTCCTGGGTTGTTTTTGCGCCGGGATCGGCCTGATTGGCTCGTTGGAACTGCTATTGCGCTTCTTCCACTGAAATGCCTCAGCGCGGTTTGGCGCAGATTTGATCGAGCCGTTCGCGAACAGAGGAAACGTTTCCGCGCAGACCGTAGAACTGGTCGGCAAAGGACGCGGGCACCTTCATCTTGTTGACCTCGATTTCAATGTGTTTGATCTGGGCCAGAAGCTGGCCGCATTTGACTGGTTCGCCATCCTCCGGAATCTCCCGTTCCAATCTGAGCAAGGCGCGGTACCAGCCGGTGATGCGCATCTGCATGCGCCATCTGATGGCGGCAGGGATCAGCCGCATGCCCGGAATCAGCACCACGATCAACGGCAAAAAAACCACCAAAACACGGCTCAACAGGCTGGCCAGCCAGAACGGTATCCAAGTGGTGTTGTAAATAAACCTCTTGCCCGACTGTTGGTAGCGGACGGCCTCTTCGCTGATGGGGAAGGCGTGTTCGGTTAGCGCTGGAAATTCATTCTGCCGCTTGAATACCCCGGCTCCTCCATGCGTTTTTTTCATCGCCTCGCTTAACAGGTCCGACAACGCCGGATGCAGCGTCGGCTTCGCTATCAGTTCAACTGTCGGCCCGATCAGATAAACATCGTGGTCCGGGATGTTTTTGCCAAAATCCATTAATCCCTGCGGCATGATCAGTTTGTTTACGTAGGGGATCCGGCGCGTGTAACCGTCCGCCTGCGCAAAGTCAAAAAGCCGGACGTTGATCCGGTAAAGATTGGATATGACCTGTTGCGAGGTCGAATCGGACATCAGAAAAATCGCGTCCACCTGTTCACGCATCAGGGCGTCAGCCGCCTCGTCCCCGTCATAATCCTCCAGCTTCGTCGTTCCGTTGGTTTTGATGTCGTTCAGGGCCAGCAAGCGCAAGGCCAGCGACCGCGTGCCGCTTCCCGGCGCTCCAATGGCGATGCGTTTCCCGGCAAACTCGGACAGGAGATTGACCGGCTCCGGGCTGCGATAAAATATAAGGAGCGGCGCATAGGTGATGCTGCCCAGCGAAACCAGTGTATTGCTGTCGGGCTGGTTGGTCACGCCGCCCTGCACGAATCCAACGTCAACCTTGGACTTGGGATCGTTCAGCCGCTCCAGATTTTGCAGCGACCCTTCCGAGGAGAGGATTTTCAGGGTGATACCCTTTTCCTTGAGGGCTTTCTGGTACCTTTCCGCGTAAATATGGAACGAACTTCCCGGAGCACCCGCCGTGATGGTGATCGTTTTGGGCGGCGCGGAATGGATGGACCAATAAACCGCCAGCCCGATCAACAGCACGTTTGTTATCACCACCACCGCCGCCAGCTTGCGGCTGATCCCGAAAATTTCGATCAACGGCGCGGACAGCGTGTTGAGGCGTTTTTTTAAACGGGTCCTGAGACGTTCTTTGATGTGATTGGCGAGTTCCTGGGACATGATCGGATTTGAAAGTTTGAGACGGCCTCAGGACTTCAGTATGGCTGTGCAGGCCTGGCGCAATTTCTCCAAATCCGCCTTGCTCCGCGCCTCGATGTAGCACCGGAAAACCGGTTCCGTCCCGCTGGCCCGGAAGGCAACCCATTCGCCTTTCGGCAATAAAAATTTCCAGCCGTCTGTCGTGATGAATTTTTCCACAGGAAAGGCTCCGACGGTTTTTAATCCCTCGCCCAGCCGCGACCGCAAAGCCTCCTTTAACGCGGGATCCACCCGGATGTTGATGCGGTCGGTGTAAAATGCGCCCCCGATTTTATTGATTTCCTTCAGGATGCTCCCGAGCGACTTTTTCTCCACCGCCATTAATTCCGCCATCAGCAGGTCGGCCAGGATGCCGTCTTTTTCCGGCACATGCCCGCGCACGCTCAATCCGCCCGATTCTTCGCCGCCGACAATGACCGGCTCGCGTTCCATGACCGCGCCGATGTATTTGAACCCGACCGGCACTTCATGGACTTTGATGCCGAAATGCGCCGCAACCGCGTCCACCTGATGGCTGGTCACCACGGTTCGCACAGCCGAGCCTTTCCAGCCCCGGTTTTTAACCAGATGATACAACGTCAGCGCCAATACTTGATTGGGGGTCATCCATGTGCCGTCCGAATCCATCACGCCAAACCGGTCGGCGTCGCCGTCCGTGCCCAAGCCCAGCCGGGCCTTGCCCGCCAGCACTGTTTTCCGCACTTCGGTCAGATGCGCCGCGCTCGGTTCCGGTGGGTGGCCGCCGAAAAACGCGTCCAGATCGTCGTGAAAAACGGTCAAAACCGCCCCCGCCTTGCGCAGGAGCGTGTCCAGATAACCGCGCCCGCAACCATGCATCAAATCCACCGCGACCTTCAGCCGGGCTTTTTTGATCAGCGAAAGATTCGCCAGTTTGCGGATGTGTTTGAAATAGGCCGGCCGCGGATCAAAGGTCTTGCAATTGAAAGAGCCGCTTGTGGCCGGGAAGGTCCAACCCTCCGCCTGCCGCCGCGCGATCACGGTCTCGATCTCTTTCGTCGTTTCTTCCGGCGCCCCCGCCCCGTCGTAGCGCGAAAATTTGAAGCCCGAATATTCCGGCGGATTGTGGCTGGCCGTGATGTTGACGCCCCCGATTGATTTCCGCAGCCGGATGGAGAAGGCGAGAACAGGCGTCGGGGTGTCGCGGTTGCAAAGCAGCGGCGTCAACCCGTTTGCGGCCAGGACTTCCGCCGTGGCCAGCGCGAACTCGCGACCCAGAAAACGGCAGTCGTAACCAATGATGACCTCCGGTTTCCGCCCATGGATGGGAGACCCGGCATCGGCCAGCTCCCGTTGCAAATATTCCGCCACCCCCTGGCTGGCCAGCCGGACGTTTTCGAAAGTAAAATCCCGCGCAATCAAAGCGCGCCAGCCCGCCGTGCCAAATTTGATCGGAGTCGCGCTCACGTTATTGTTTCCAGTCGAACGCCCCTTTTTTCAGCGCGTAAACATAGCCGACGAAAAGGACGAACATAAAACATCCCATTGATCCGATGATCAGGCCCGCCTGCGACGCCAGCATCTCCCGGTAATTCACCGCCCATGGGTAAAGGAAAATCACTTCAATATCGAAAAGGATGAACAACATCGCCACCAGGTAAAACCGGACCGACAACCGGGTGTTGCTTTCCCCCACCGGCAACATGCCGCATTCGTAAGCCGTATCCTTGATGCGCGAATCCTTGCCCCGCTTGCCCAGGACCACCGACGCCACCAAAGTCCCCGCCGCAAACGCCACCGCGACGAGTCCGAGGAGGAACACCGGGATATACTGCACGAGCTGGCTTTCTGGCATTACCATAACGGCATTTTAAAAACCCGTCCCCCCCTTTGGCAAGGCGCGATTTGCGCCCTCGCGGCGTCCGGGAAGGATGGTACCCCCGCCCGGAATTGAACCGGGATGGACGGTTTAGGAAACCGCTCCTCTATCCATTTGAGGTACAGGGGCCACAAAGGCTGCGGGCAGCATAATTCAAATCGCCGCCCAAAACAACGACAACTGCGCGGCGCGGCGCAGCGGAGCGGGTCGCAGGCGGGGGGGCAAAAAACACAGCAGTAATTTGAAAAGTAGAAATCTGGAAAATCGCTGGAAAAACCGGGATTCGGAATTAAACGCAATGCCGCGCCTGCCCCGTGGCCGGGTTGTCCGCTACTCTCCGGCATGGCAGAACGAACCATAGCTGGGCAGTTTTCTCTCTCATTTATTTTCCACCGCAGGCTGCGCATCCAACTGAAATGAACCGGTCTTCTGGACGAGGGCGACTGCTGTGATTTCATCGGGACGCCTTGACCGCCTGGGCTGGATATGTGCCGGGGGCTTGCCAATTCGGCG
>CAZLEE010000022.1:0-33324 GCA_964558455.1 uncultured Verrucomicrobiota bacterium
CCGGCAAAAAACCCCCTCTCAGCACCCCGAAGAATCAGTAATTCGGAATCGCCGAATTTGATTCCTGCAGGACGCGCACCGCCTCTGACACCGGCTCGCGGCTCCGGCTTCAAAAAGTGTCAATAGTGAGGGCTGACACCTGCCTCGGCAGGTGGTTCAACGGGCAGGTCGAGGAAGAGTTGGGGGAAGTAGAACTCGTGAACTTTCGCCGGGAAGGCGACGCGTAGCGGGCCTTTGGGACTGGGCGTCTCAAAATAGCCTTCATCAAGGCCCCGTTTGGTGATCTGCGCAGAAACCGTGGCTGCCTTGCCGGTGATTTCCTGCACACGTGAGCGCGGAATTTCGCCTTCATCCACCAGCGTGCGGGTCACGCGCATGATCTCTTCGCGATAGCGATCGAGGTGCAGGGCTTGAAACTGGAAGTAGCGTTCCACGCGAGTGCGCAGGGCGGGCAGGCCAAGCAGTTCGCTCATGAACTTGATTTGGTCGAGCATGGTTTCGAGAAAGAACACACAAAAGTCGGCCAGCGCTGCGTCCGAGAGATTGCCCCGGCCGTCGAGATCGCCGCGACGACCCTGGTCGGCAGCTTCGAGGCAGGCGTAATAGCGCTGGCGCCAGCGGGCCAGTCCGCGGGACAGGGTCCACAGGCCGTGACTGGCAATGCCATGGTAGGCAAGCTGCGCGTGCGATTGGAGCCTGATGACGCGGCCGTTGCCATCGCCAAACGGGTGAATCCAGGCAAGGCGATGATGGGCGGCTGCAATGACCACCAAGCGATCGGTTTCCAGAATCTGTTTGTCTCCGTAAAAGGAGTGGAAACGGTTCAGGAACTTGGGTGAAGCTGCACAATCGGGCGGGGTGTGTTTACCGACATCCACCATGAAATCGCGCAGGCATCCGGGCTGGATCCGGTAACGCTTGCCACTCTTGGTGGCAGCCCAGTGCAGCGGTTCGGGGAGGCGGGTATAAAATTCGCGGTGGAGCCAGCAGAGAAAATCAGGGGAATAAACATCCACCGACTCTCCAGCAAGTCGTTCTTCCATGAGTTTCTCCACTGCGATATGGGCCAGACTGAGCTGCTGGTTGTCATGCTGGGTTTGATCGCGCGAAAAATCGCATTTCATCGCCCGTTCAATGTCACGGGGTATGGTTTTGTGGCCCTCAATCAGGTTGGAATAATAGCAGTTCATTTCGCGGACCAAATCCGCCACCATCTTGAGAACAAGAGGCGAATGAACCTGTCCGGTAAGCCGGCCAGACGCCTTCAGTATTTCACAGATCAATTCAGAAAGACGGCGTCCCTGCCCCTTCGGGAGCAAAGGTTCCATCGCACTAGGCTGCCTGTAAACTTCCATAAAAACCGATATTCCGAAAATCTGTATGAAGATCTTAGCGCACAATTAACATGCTTGCAAATAGACACTTGTCAATATTCAGCCTTAATTTTATGCAATAAAGTGAAAATCTTTATGGAAATCATATTCCCGCAAGTTGCGCGGCAAAAACATTCTTTGGCAGCGGATGGGGTTGCCGCCGGAAATCCGGGGCGGCGGGGCGGGGCGCTACCGGACCAAAGGCGTTGCCCGCCTGGCGCAACAACACGGGTAGATGGGTTTCAAATCGTCGTCAAAAAACTCCGATCAGTTCGTTCCAACGTTGAACCTCAGAACGATCATTCTGGCTGTTAAACCCGGCGGCGATGGCCGACGTACTTAACCGGCCGATACGGCTGCGCAAACTCCGGCAGGCAACTGACGCTGATGCGACAGTGTCGGAACAGAAACCGGCGCACCCAGATCATTAAAACGGGCGTCGTGGCGATGGTGATGTTGGTTTTAGCGGTCGTCTCCGGGGGGGCCAGTGTCACCAGTACTGGTGACTGGCGGGAAAATGGGGGTGGGGTAAGCTTTACCCGTTGGCAGTGCAGAAATGCAGGTTCCGTGTGTGTAAGATGGCGTTTGACTGCGGCGCCGCACGGTCAGCACAGAAAGTATTGTTGAGGTTGTTCTCATCTAAGTGCCGGGGTTGTTCCCCCGGCCTTCTGTTTGTACCGGGGCGGGGGAATAAGGCTAAAAGGAGAACAAGGGGATTCAGCCTTTCAGCCAGCGCAACATTTCCAGGATTTTTGGGGGCTGGCCGGTGCGCAGAATGCCGATGCGAAAAATTTTGCCCGCCATCCACAAAGCCGCAACGGTGGAAGCGATCAGCAGAATCATCGTGCCGATCAAGTCCACCATTGGCGGGTCGGCATTCACCCTGTTCATCATGGTGAAGGGCGTATAAAGCGGAATCCAGGAAAGCACCCGGGCGAGAGTGCCGTTGGGATCTTTCGGGATAAAGGCCAGGGTCAGCAGCGGGACCATCATGCTCATCGTAATCAGGGCCATGTAATTCTGCGCTTCTTTGAGGGTGTTGCACACGCTGCCGAGCGCGAGGATGCAGGCCGCATACATCAGGTATCCCAGCACGAAGTAAATCACAAACATGGGGAGCAAATGCGATGTCTTCAACGTCTGAAGAAGCGCGCCGGCCACATCCGGGGCGCCGGTGGATTTCCAGATCAGCACGCCGAAGAGCGACGTTATCCAGACGCTCACCATGGTCAGGCCGACGGCGGCGATGCCGAACAATTTCCCCATCATCAATTCGCCCGGGGTCACCGAGCACAGCAGCACTTCGATGATGCGGTTGGATTTTTCCTCGATGATGTTGTTGAGCAGCATTTGACAGATGGCGAAAATCGCCACCCACAGGAGGTAAACAAATCCGCTGGGCGCCCATTGCCGGATGACATCCGCCGCGCCGACCGCTTCCTGGCCTGCTTCCTTTTTGGGGTTGAGGCTGTTAAAGGGGACGTAGGTTTGCCCGACTTCCCGGATGGCGGCGGCGTCCAGGCCGCGCGCCTGATATTCCCGGCGGCGGATTTCTTCATTAACCGCCTGCTCAATGTCGTCGTGCAAAGTGCTGTCCGCCAGATTGGCTGACCAGTATTCGATGCCGCTGCCGTTGGCGGTGGGTGTTTTGGCGCGCGGGCGGACAATTTGTTTTTCGATGTTGCGCGGGATGAGAATGGCGGCGTTCAGTTCGACTGGATGGCCGTTCGCCTCGATTTTTTTCTCACCGCGCAGGTAGGGTTTCAGATCGCGCGAGAGGGAGGCGAGATCGGCGTTCGTGTCTATTTGCGCGGGCGGTGTGGCGGGTTGGAAGGGCCGCCGCGGGGCCTTGAAGGCAGGCGCGCCCGGTTTCAGGCGCGGCTTGAGCTGTTCCAGAAAATAATCTTCGCCCCCTTTGCTGATGAACGCATCCAACGATTGCGGCGGGACAACATCCTGCGGTCCGGCGGGGGACGCGGCGTATTTTCCGGCATACTCATTGAGCGCGGCCAGCACCTGCTTCTCATGCGCGCGTTCCTGGCGGCTTTCCACGACGGGGCCGAACTGTCCCGATTGATCCACGAGGATATAATGGCGGACCGGCGTGCCTTTTTTCTCCAGCAGGAATGAAACGTCCGCGGAGAGGAAGATAATCAGCGGCAGCATGAACAAACTGATCCAGAAACCCTTGGTTTTGGCGTTCTCGGTATATTCGCGCCAGGCGACTAGAAAAACGTATCTCATCGGAAAGCCACCTCCTTTGCCGCCGGCCCGACCAGATGCATGAAAACCTCGTGCAAGGTGGGATCGGACTGGTTGAAACCGCGCAGCCGGATTCCTTTGGCGAAACAAAGCTGGAGGATGGCTTGCGCATCGGTGTCCTGGCCAATCTGCAAGTCCCAATGCGTCACACCACCCGAACCGGCAAGGCCGTGGACCGCCTCGGCCGGGCTGGCCGAAATCACTCCGTGCAACTCGCGCAACGGCCCGATGTCGTCGTCCGTTTCAATGCGCACGCGGCGGGGCAGGGTTCGTTTTGCCTCGTCAATGGTGCCGTCGAAAATCTTTTTGCCCTGGGCAATGAGCAGAATCCGTTCGCACAAGCGTTCGGCGTGCTGCATGACATGGGTGGAAAAGAGAATGGTGCGCTTGCGCCCGGCCATGTCGCGGATGATTTCCTCCATCACTTGTTGATTGACAGGGTCCAGCCCGGAAAACGGTTCATCGAGGATGACAAATTCCGGGTCGTGGGCGATGGAGGCGAGCATTTGCACCTTTTGGGCCATGCCTTTGGAAAGGGCCTCGGTTGGTTTGGCGGCAAAATCCTTGAGGCCGTAGCGTTCCAGCAGTTCGTAGGCGCGCAATCGCGCGGCTTTGCCGGTCATGCCTTTCAATGCGGCAAAGTAGGCAATGACCGACCACACCTTCATTTTTTTGTAGAGGCCCTTTTCTTCCGGCAGGTAGCCGATGCGTTGCCGGACTTCCAGCGCCGAAGGCCGTCCCAGCACGGTGATGGTTCCGCTGCCCGGCTTGATGATCTCCAGAATCATGCGGATGGTGGTGGTCTTGCCGGCGCTGTTCGGCCCGAGGAAACCGCAGATCGATCCGGCGGTAAGCGTGAAACTGACATCATCCACCGCCTTGAAGTCGCCGTAGAACTTGGTCACGTTGCGCACCTCAAGCGGCGGCGCTTCCTCTTGGGAAATCGTCTTCATTAATCGCTCGCGGCCCCGCTTCGAAGCGCCCGGCCCATTTGCGGCGCATCGGCTGGGGCACGGACGCAACCCTGCCTGAAACCCCATCAATGTCAACCAGTTTGAAATGGCATGAAAAGGGTTAACTTTTTTACAGGCCGGTCTCCTCCGAATTGGCCGGAATACTGCGTTCAGGCCCATTTATCCGGGTTGTCCCCTGTGTCACCAGTACTGGTGACTGGCGGGAAAACGGGGGTGGGGTAAGCTTTACACGTTGACAGTGCAGAAATGCAGGTTCCGTGTGTGTAGATGGCGTTTGACTGCGGCGCCGCACGGTCAGCACAGAAAGTATTGTTGAGGTTGTTCTCATCTAAGGGCCGGGGCCGTTCCCCGGCCTTCTGTTTGTACACGGAGGACGGGAAAAAGGCTAAATGCTGAAGGCTAAAAGGGGACAAAAGGAATTTATCAGTTTTGGCCTTTTTTGATCCACTTCTCGTAGGCGCGGGGGCCGAAATATTGGTAGCCTGCGGCTTCGTTGGTTGTGCCGGAGAGCATCGCTTCGATGAAACCGTTGCGTTCCACTTGCACGGTGTGAAGAATCTTGTGTTCCGGGTTTGCCATTAGCAGAAACTTGATCTGTCCGCCAAGGGCGGTGTCGGTTTCAAGGTCGCCGGCGGTTTGACGGGTGAATTTGAAGCGGGCGCCAAGGTCGGCCAGCATGAGATGGCTGCGTCCCCAAGTGCCGCCGGACGCGCTGACGAAGGGTTTGCCGTTTGCCAGGGCGGTGTCGTCGTTGTAGGCGATGACGCAAAGACGGTGTTGCGGGGAGGCTTCGAGCCAGCGCTGGAATTTTTCGGTGTGGCCAAGGGCGGGGTCGTAGGCGTAATCGCTGTCAAGAAAAGCCAGGCGGACGATGTTGTCCGGGATGTTGGTTGCGGCGTTGAGACAGCCGAAAATAAAACTGCCGCCGCCGCTGTGTCCGCCCAAGACAATTTCTGGATCGGGGGCCGCGACGATTTTGCGGATGGAATCCAACAGGCCGGGGATGGGGGCGTCGCCATGTTTTTTGCGCCAGGCGGGCCAGCTTCGCTGGTTTGCCTGGAGGTAAACGACGACGATATTGCGGTCGGGGAGGGCCTGGCGGAGGAAGCGGGTCTGGGCGCCGATGTGCTGGATGTCGAAATGCCAGTCGTCGCCGGGCTGGAGTTTCCGTCCGATGGTTTGCCCAATGGTGTTGCCGTTGGGCAGGGCGTAAAAAATGAGCACGGTTTTCCGGGCGGGCGCGGGCGCGGCGGGGGCGTTGATTTCAACTTTTACCTCCGGCTCCAACGTGAAGGAGGCCGTGCGCTCGTGGAAGGCCGGTCGGACGGTAAAGCTGTTGAATCCCGATGCGCCGGGCGCAGGCTGGCCGCGCACGCTCAAAGCAAGGCAAAGAGCGGCGGCCAAATGCGCTGCCCGGCGCGCGATCATGACGAAAGCGCGTCTGAGGCGGCCTTGACCTTGATGACGACCATTTTTTGGCCGAGGACGGAATGGGTGGCGGTGACGGTGACATCGCCTGCGCCCTTGGGGGCGGATTTTATCCAGACTGCGCCAACCCCGCCGCTGTCGGGCAGGGAAAACGGATTGTCGCCCACGAGGATTCCGGGACCGGTCAGTTCAAACTTGACCGCGCCCTCGCCGAAGGCGCGTTCCGTGCCGTATTGGTCGGCAACCTTGAAAGCCAGGCGGGTGGCGTCCGCGCCGTCGCCGATCAATTCAGTGTCATCGGCGGCGCAGAGGAATTGATCCTTGGCCGGGTCGGATGAGAATATTTTTGACAACGACAGGGTGTTGCCGATGTAGCCGTCAATGCGCAACTCGGGGCGGGCGGAACCGTCCAGATCAAGGTCGCAGAAAAAGGGCGGGTATTGGAGGTGCGAATAATTTTCTCGGTCGGGCTGGATGGCGGCGACGCGCTGGCCGGCGACGAAGATTTCGAGGCGTTCGCAATTGGAAAAGATGGGGGCGTGTTTGCCGGGGCCGCGCGGCGTTTTCGGGCCGAAATCCCAGTAAAAAGCCGGGAGGATGACAGGGCGCGTCTTGGGGTCGGCCTGCGCGAGATAAAAGGCGGCGCCGAGTTTGGGGATGCGGAACACGTCGGACACGCCGGGGCATTTGACGCCGCTGTAAGAACTGAGGGGGCTGCCGTAATCGAAGGCGCACCAGGCGATGACGCCGCAGTTGTTCCGGTTGCGGGCGGCCTTTTCGTGGGCTTGAGCGTGAAAGACAGCCTGATCGACTTGAATGTTGAGATCGCCGGCGCGGCGGTATTTGTTATTGAAACCTTTTGCGCCATAGGAAAATTGTCCGACCGTCTCGGCCAGCATGTAAGGCACGCCGGGCGTGGGCTTGTCGATGCCGACACTGCCATCGGGATCGGAATGATAATCGTCAAAGGCGAAAACGTCCTCGTGCCATCCTTCCCGCCATTTTCCCCTGGAACCGGTGGTCATTGAGCCGGAAGTGGGCCGGGTGCCGTCGAGCAATTGGGCGACTTCAGTGGTGCGGCGGTAAAGAGGCGGGTCGTTGCGGGATTCGTTGACGCGCACGCCCCAAATGACGATGGCGGCATGATTGCGGTCGCGGAGGATCATATCGGTCACGTCGCGGACGACGAGATTCTTCCAAGCTTCGTCGCCGAGGTAACCCCAGCCGGGGGGTTCCTGCCAGACCATCAGGCCCAATTCGTCGCAGGCGTCGAGGAAGGCTTCGGTTTGGGGGTAATGGGAGCAACGGACGATGTTGCAATTGAAATCATGGCGCAGAATGGCGGCGTCGCGGCGCATGACGCGCGGGGGAATGGCGTTGCCGACGTAGGGATAAAGCTCGTGGCGGTCCAGACCGAAAAGCTGCTTGCGCTTCCCGTTGAGAAAAAATCCGTCCACCGTGAAGCGGGCTTCGCGAAAACCGATGCGGGTGCGGTGAACATGCGCGGGCTGCCCGTTCAGCATCAGGGTGGTGGTGACCTGGTAAAGATGGGGAGAGTCCGTGTCCCAAAGCTTGATGTCGCCGAGGTTGGAGAGGGTCAATGAAACCGCCTTTCCGCCTTCCTCCGCGATGGAGACCGATTGTTCGGCGGCAGCCACGGGGCTGCCGGCATCGGTCAATTCGACTTTTATTTTACAGGGAGTTCTGAGCGAAGCGGCGGCGTTGAGGGTTACGGTGACATCGACCGTGCGGCCGGGCTGGAGGACGTCGATCGGCTTGGCGTGAACGTCGCTGATGAAAACCTGGGGCAGGACGGCGAGGCTGACGGAGCGGCAGATGCCGCCGGGCAAAAAGTAGTCCACCGCACTGTGACCCTTGGGACTCCCGGCGGGGGGGGCGCTTTGCCAGCGGGCATCGACGGCAACGTCAAGAATATTGTCGCCGTCCTTGAGCCATTGGGTCAGCTCGTATTGGAAAGGAAGATAGCCGCCGACATGTTCGGGGAGGGAGATGCCGTTGAACACCGGCTTGGCCCCGACCATGACGCCGTCGAATTTCAAAAACACCCGGCGGTTCGCCAGTTTGGGAAGGGAGAAATGGCGGCGGTAAAGCCAGACACTTTCCCAGGAAGCCGGGTCCCAATTTTGCCAGGAAAGTTTGGCCACGCAATGCGGCAGCGTGACTTTGGCCATGGCGGTATCATCCGTCTGGGAGACAAGTGTGGCGGCGTTGAATTTTCCGCCGAACAGCCAATCCTGATCGAGGGGGATGAGCAGGCTGGCCGGGCCGTTGGCAGGGGCGGACTGGGCGAAGCCGGAGCCTGTGAAAAGGGAAGTGGAAGCGAGCGCGACCGCGCCCAAGGCGCAACGGCGTGAAAATTCGCGGCGCGAAATGGTTGCGGGTTGCGGGGGGGCAGAATGATTTTTCATGGTTATTTTGTTGTTATGCTTAAAATTGTCGCGGAGACGGGGGCAACCGTCACCACAAACCGGCCCTTCTGTTGAGCTGCCAGCGGCGTCCATTGGCCGGACCAGGGCGCGTCATTGACAATGGGCGCGCCGCCGAGGGTCACGCCGGTTTTGGCGTCAGCCCCGTCCGGGGCGGTGAGATAAATGACCGCCGCATTTTGGGCGGAGTCATCGGCAAGGATGGTCGTTTCCGCAGCGCGCGCGCCAACGCCATGTTCCTTGTTGATGATGGTGACAAAGAGATGTCCCGGGGCGCGAACGGCATAAGCTGTCAAATTGATTTTTCCCGCGTTGGCCACGGTCACGGGAACCGCGCCGCCGTGGCTGCCCAGGTCAAAAGCCTTGACGCCATAGCCCTTGGGGTTGATCGCGGCGTGGCCGGACGAATCCAGGGTGATGATGTCATTGGCCACCCACATGGTGTTATGAAAATCGACGCCACGGGTATCATGGGCGGCCCACCAATGCAGAAAATCGAGCGCCCAAAGCGCGCCCGCAAATGTGTCGCTGGCATTGCGGATGCCGCCGCTGTAATGGTCGTTCGCCTCGGTGAAACGGTAAGGAAGGCCGCCGGCCAGGACGTGCCTGGCCACTTTGTCATACAATTTCTGGTTCGCATCAATCCATTTGGGCGACAATATGGCATCAATGCCCTCCTTCGCTTCAATTCCCCTGCCTGCGCCGCCGACGTAAAAATGTTCGGTGATCAGGGCGACATCGCCGGATGGCACGCCTGCTTTGGCGAAATGAGTCGTCCAATTGACCTCGCCGCTGCCGCCATCGGGGCCGGCGAACTTCGCTTCCGGCACCGCATTGGTGATGGCGGCGGCAAACCGGCGCCATTTTTCAAGGTAGGTGGGGAAATCGGTGATGGACACATCCTGTTTAAAGACGCGGTGCAAATCCGGCTCGTTGCCGAGGGCGAAATAATCAAGGGAGGAGCGGTAATGGCTCCAGATATATTGGGCGAGGGCGGCGTTGGTGGCGGCGTAATTGAGCGCGGCGTTGGTTTCCAGGAGGCGGAACGAATAAATAACCTTTCCGACCCCGGCGGCCTTGGCGAAGGCGAACAAGCTGTCGATGCCGTCCCGGTCAGGAATCGGGGTGGCCGGGGGGGATTCCACCGTGGTGCCGCCGAGGCGGAGGTGAGTTAGGCCAAGATTGTGGAAAATGGTGATGAGAGGGGCGTTGGTGGCGCTGAAGAAATGGCGGCCGGACTTGTCTGGCAAAAGAGCCTTCATGCCAAAACTGAGGCCGACGAAGTTGGTCGGAATGGCCTTTGCGGTTGCCGCCGGTCCGATGACGAGGGTGACGGGAGTTTGCGCAAAGGCGCAGCCGACCCAAAGGCCGGCCGCGCAAATAAGAGTCCGGAGGCACTTCATTTGAAGGCGGAGGCTTTTCCTTCGGCGCCGCAGGCGCGAATGATGTCCTTGATGTCTTCCTTGAGACGATCCTTGGCCGCGCGGGCGATACGCCAGGCGTGGTACTCGTGATTGAGTGTCTTGGTGAATTCGTTGAAGTACTGGATGTAATTCATGCGCAATCCTTCGCCGAAGTTAATCTTGGTCATGCCGGCCTTGACCACCTTGGAGATGTCGGCCATGGAAATGCCGCAGGTGCCGTGTTGGACGAGGGGCGGTTTGACGGCGGCGCGGATTTTGGAGACGAGTTTGAAATCCAAATCGCGCTGCACCTTGAAAATGCCGTGAGTGCTGCCATCGGCCACGGCGAGCAGGTCGATGTCCACCTTGGAAGTGAATTCGACCGCTTCCTCGACCGAGACCTTGGGGGCGCGGGCTTTGGAGGCGTCGGAACTCTTGATGATATGGCCGATTTCCGCCTCGACACTGATGCCGAGAGGGCGGACGAGACGGATGATATCGTTGGTGCCGAGGATGTTTTCGGCGAGGGGTTTCTCCGCGTAATCAATCATCACATGGGTGAAGCCGGCTTTGACCGCGCGGAAAACGGATTCGGGCGTCTTGCCGTGATCCAGGGCGATGCACATGGGGATGGTGGTGTCGGCGGCGAGGTACTTGATCAGCATGCCGGCGTAATCGTAACCACAATATTCGAGGTTCGGCTCATAGCACTGGATGATGAGCGGGGCTTGCAATTCCTGGGAAGCCTCGATGATGGCGCGGCCAATATCATAGCTGCCGCCGTTGTTGTTGAGCGCGGGGACGCCGAAACCCTTTTCAGTGGCCTTGTCGCATATATATTTGGCATTAACTAATTTCATATTTTTTGTTTTTTTTGGTGATCGGGCTAAATCATTTTTTGGGCAAGGCCGCCAGCGGGGGGTCCTCCCCCTCGATGTTTCGCCGCTCGCGGTTCAATCCCTCCGCCACCTGCTCGAAACTGCGCGCGGACGGCGGGGTCAGACAACTAACCAGCACATGGGCGGCCACGCCCGGTAAGGCGAGGAGGACGGCGTTGTTCCAGACCGAATCCGGAAAGAAACGCAGGGCGGCCAGCGAGACCGCGGGCGTGACGATCAGCGCGGCCAAGGCCCCCTGCCAGGTGGCCCGCCGCCAGAAACGTCCCAGCACGATGATGATGGCCAGCCCGCTCATGGTCACCGGCAAAAACTTTTTCACAAAATCGACGATGGTGCCGGCGTGCAGCGCGATCACGGTGCAGAGAATGAAGGCGCAGGCCAGGGCCGTGCGCGCGACCAGCAAAGGGTGTTTGGAAAAACGTCCGCCGGTGGCGAGGGGAAAAATATGCCGCACAAAAAACGTGCTTACCGCCATGGCATTGCCGTTGGCGCAGGAAAAAATACCCGAAGCGACTGAGACGACGACAAAGGCGGCCAGCCAGGCGGGCAGGACGTTCATCACCAGCCAGAGCAGGGCGGCGTCGGGCACCGGCAGGTTCGGATTAAGGCGGAAGGCATACATGCCGGCGATGCCGATGACGACCGAAAAGGCCATGACAATGATCCCGGCGCAAAACATGGACCAGCGCGCGCCGGCCTCGCTTCGCGCCCCATACATGCTCATGCGCCGGCCTGGATCGGCCAGCACACTCAAGGCCAGCGCGGCAATGAGACCGGCGATTTCCCAGCCGCCATGCGCGGCGTAAGAGGCCGTGCCGAAAAACGAAAAGTAGGCGTGCGGCACGGATGCGCGCAGACCGCTCATGCCCCCGGACTCGTGCAACGCCGACCAGGTCACCATCCCGAATCCGCCCAGCAAAATGATGGCCTGCAAAAAATCGGTATAGACAACGCTTTTAAATCCGCCGGGAATGGCGATGCTGGCGGTGATGCAGCCGGCGATGACAACGCAGAGATCGCGCGGCATGGTGGTGACGGCGGCCAGGACGCTGGCGCCGCCGATGATTTGCACTGTCAACCAGCACAATTGGGAGAGGAAGAGGGAGATGTTGGAAAACTCCACCACCACCCGGTTGCCGCTGTAATAGGAGGAAACCTCCTCGCTCAGCGTCATGAACTTGTAGCGGCGCATGACGGCAAAAATCAATCCCGCCAGCGCCGTGCCCAGGCCGAGACCGACGGGATAAGCGCTGCCGGCCCAGCCATGTTGATAGGCCAGGCCCGACGCGCCGACGATCACTCCGGTTCCAATGCACCCGGCCGTGATGTTTCCGGTCAGAACCCAGAAGGGCAAGCTGCGCCCGCCCACCAGGTAATCCGCCGGCTTCTTTACCCGCAGCATCCAAAACAACGAGACAGCCAGCATCAGGGCTGCGTAAAGGATCAGTCCGATCTCAATGGCGGCGCGGGTTCCCATGTGGTTTGATTATCAGACGAACTGGATGTTCATCACCCTGGCCATGCGCTTGAGCAACGCGGCATGATGGCCGCGCACCACGGAGACATGGTGGGGCATGCCTTGATGGCACAATTCCTCAAACCATTCGGCGGGATTGATATTCATTTGCACCAGCGAGTTGGTCATCATCAGATGACGGCGCGGCTTGATCGTCTGCCCTTCGCGCGCGGTGGCGTAATATTTTCCGTCGAGCCGCCAAAAGCGGAAGACGGTGACGGGCATTTTCTCCAGCAGCGTCGATTCGAGAACCGCCGGCTTTTTGATGTTGAAATGCTTGGCAATGCACGGCCCGCCGGGCTGCCCGACAGGCGGACAAAGTGACATGGGGGCGGCGCCGCCGTGCCACAAGGTGATGGTCTGATCGTCGTGCTCCAGCCAGTCCGACAAATAGCAGCGACCGAGGCCCAAAGATTCCCCAATCCAGGCGCACAACGCTCCGTCCGCATCGCCTTCGATGCCGATGGCGCGGCCTTCTTCGACGAGACGGGCCACACCGAGATAAGGCCATTGGCCGAAGGTGTTCGGCATTTCCGGCCATTCGCGAATGGTCAGCGCATCCAGATTTTCGTTGTCCAGGAACGAGCGCATGGTCAGGTAAAGGCGCGAAGCCATGGGCAGATCGGCATCGGTGGTGTCCCGGTGCGGGATGCCGAGGGACTTGAATTTGGCCACATCGTCCGACACCGCCTTGGGGGTGATATCGTTGGCGACGTTGGCGAATTCGAGCAGGCTGAACATTTGCACTTGCGCGCCTGTGCCGCGATAGACGGAAAACAGATCGGTGCCCATGACAAAATAACCGGGGGCTTGCCCGCCCACCACGCCCAGGCGGACGGTGCGCAGTTTTCGGATCGTCGCCGCCATGTGCAATGCCTCGGTGAAACGCTGGCGGGTGGCGGGCGCATCGGGATCGCCGTTGACGATTTCAAAGCCGTGATCCATCTGGCGCAGAATGGAAGCCCAGCAATGCAGGCCGACGAGCGAGCAGGAACTGATCATGTCGCCTTCCTGATTTTCCGGCGTGGCCCAAAGGATGATCGGGTCGGGCCAAAGCTGGGCCAGTGTCGGCGCCAGGCGGGCGTCGCCCATGGTGGACTGAAGGAGGACAATGGCATCGACCTTCTGGTTGTTGAACGAAATCATGGCTTTGCGCAGGGAGGCGTCGTCCACGACTTTTTCCGGGGCTTCAAAGAAGGAGACGCCGGATTGATTGAACCAGCCGCGCACGCGATCTTCCATGCGTTTGCCCCAATCCATATCAAAGCCTGGCCGGCGGCGGCCGAGAAAAATGACGCCCAGTTTAGTTTGATTCGATTTGCCAGTGTTCATAAATTTATAAGAGCGAGTTTACTTAATTTGATTTCAAAATCAAATCTTATTACAGAAAAAAAACAGGGGAAGAAAGCGCGCAAGATTAAGATTAGAATTTGCGGGGGGGATGAGGTTAGAATGGGCGGCGATGAATGAGCCTTTGTCCGAACCCGCGTCGTCCGGCGCGGCGAATGGGGAGGAGGGTTGGCGTCCGCCGCGCCAGTTCGCCTTGCTCCTGGCGGTTTTCATATTTGCCGCGTTTTGGAATGTGCTGCTGGGGTTGGACACGTTTGCCGTGCGGGATTTTGGCATCTTCAGCTATCCCGCCGCGTTTTTTCAGCGGCAATGTTTTTGGAAGGGGGAATTGCCGTGGTGGAACCCGTTGAATTGCTGCGGGCTGCCTTTTCTGGCCCAATTCAACACGCTGTCGCTTTATCCGGGCGCGTTGATTTATCTGTTGTTGCCGCTGGCGTGGGCGTTGCCTTTTTTTTGTTTGCTGCACTTGTTCCTGGGCGGGATGGGGATGTATTGCCTGGCGGCGCGCTGGAGCGGCTCGCGCGCGGGCGCGACGCTGGCCGGCGTGGCGTTTGCCTTCAACGGCTTGTCGTTGAATTTTCTGATGTGGCCCAGCCACATTGCGACTTATGCCTGGCTGCCCTGGGTAATATTATTGACAGAGAAGGGGTGGCGGGAGGGCGGCCGGAAACTGGTGCCAGCCGCGCTGGCGGCCGCGATGGAAGTGCTGGCGGGCGGCCCGGAAACGATTCTTTTCACCTGGCTGATTCTGGCCGCGCTGGCGCTGATGGAATGGCGCAAGGCTGCGATCCCGTCCGCGGTTTTGGCGCGGCGTTTTTTTGCGGCGGGCTTTCTCGCGCTCGGTCTTTCGGCGGCGCAATGGCTGCCTTTCGCGGATTTCGCGCTGCATTGCAGCCGCAACACGAATTACGCCAGCTCGGAATGGTCCATGCCGGCGGGCGGCTGGGCCAATTTTTTGACGCCTCTGTTTCAAACTTATCGCTGGCAGGGGTTGGCCATGCAACCGGACCAGTATTGGACTTCGTCTTATTATGCGGGGATAGGCATGGTGCTTTTCGCCGCAGTGGCTTTGTGGCGGGGCAGGGGCGGACGGTTGTGGCTGGCGGGCGGTCTGGTGGGGGCCAGCATGGTTTTGGCCCTGGGCGATCATGGTGGTGTCTATCTCTGGTTGCGGCGCGCCTTCCCCGTTCTCGGTTTTTTCCGGTTCCCGATCAAATTTGTCATTGTCACTTCGGCGTTGTTTCCCTTGCTGGCGGCGTTTGCCTTCGTCCGGTATGAAAACTGGCGGAAGCCGGCGGCGGGCTTCTGGCGTCCTGAAATGATTTGCGGCGGCGCGATTGTCCTGCTGACCGGGCTGATTCTGTGGCAGGCGCGGCTCCACCAGACGGAGGCGGATTTGTGGCGGGCGACTTTGGAAAATGCCTTGAGCCGGCTGGTCTTGCTCGCCGCGCTGGCGGGCGCGGTTTATTTCTTCGCCACCCGCCCGGCGCAACGGCGCTGGAGCGTCTGGTTGATTCCGCTGCTCTGCTGGCTGGACCTGGTCACCGCCGTGCCGTGGCAGAACCCGACCCTCAATCCCTCGGTCTATCAACCGGGCCTGGGCCAACTGACCGGCCATCTCAACCCGCCGCCGGAACCGGGCGATTCCCGGCTGATGCTCTCGCCCTTCTCGGCGCGTCAAATGTATTATCATCCGCCGTCCGATTTGAAGACGGCTTACCTTTTGGATCGGGCGGTGTTTTTGGGCGATTGCAATCTGCTCGACAACCTCCCCAAAGTGGACGGTTTTTTCTCCGTTTATCTGCGCGAACCGGACAGGATACTCTGGTTGCTGGACGGGAGCGGCGGGGAGCGTCTGGCCCGGCTGGAGGATTTTTTGGGCGTGTCGCAAACCATCGCGCCTGGCAAAGTATTTGACTGGACGCCGCGCTCCACCTATCTGCCGACGGTCAGCGCGGGGCAGGAACCGATTTTTGCCGACGACCAGACAACGTTCGCGGCCATCGCCCAAGGCACGGCGGATTTCCGCGCGTCGGTCTATCTTCCAATCGGGGCCAAAAGCGAAATCACCGCCAAACGCGCGCCGGGCGCGCGCATTATTGACCGGCAATTTGAGGCGAATCGGGCGGCCATCCTGGTCGAATCGCCCGCTCCGGCGATGGTTTTGATTTCGCAGGCCTATTATCACAATTGGCAGGGGGCGGTGGATGGGAAACCTGCGCCAATCTGGCGCGCCAATTATGCGTTTCAAGCCTTGCAGATACCGGCGGGGCGGCATAAGTTAACCTTGGTTTACAAGGATAATCTGTTCCAGGTTGGGATGATTTTGGCAGTATTGGCGGGACTGGTTTGCGCGGCCCTCTGGTTCGGTCCCGGCCGGTGCTTGGGTAATCCGGTGGACGGCGGACGGTAGGCGGTGTTCAACTAAACTATGGGTGACCCGAATGACTGGTTCATGACGTGATAGATCGCCCTCGGATATTGCACTGATCCCTGCTTCGAACCCCAATCTCTTTTTCTCGGCAGGGTGAGACTCCAGCACCGCGAGCGGTGCCTCCCTCTATTGTTTACCTAATTCCTTCCCGGTAGGTTGAGACTCTGTCGAACCCTAATCCGATTGAATTGAGTCAGGGTTCGACAGAGTCTCACCCTACCGGGATAAAATAATCACGGTTCGGGGTCAGCACAATGGAGCGAAGCGCCGCTCGGCCAAGTGTCAATCCTCACTATTGACACTTTTCGCGGTTGGAGAGTACCGTCGCGCTGCGATGTCGATGGGATCGCTGAAATTTCCCCGAACCATCCGGCTGGTTAGCGGGGCGGCGGTTCGCTGCAACGCACTTCGTTTGGCCACACGGTCTGTCTCACAACTCCGGCAACCATGATGGTCGGGTTGGTGATACTCCGACGCTCTTTGCCCAGCGACGCCGTAGCCGCTCGCCAATGAACGGGAGCCTGTGAATCCGTGTAAGCCTAAGCACGCCACGCACTCGGCGCGATGCCAACTGCGGCACGGCTGCGAAAGAGAGAAAGCCCGTCTGGCCACCGACAATGATGCCAAAGGCTCGGTCGCCAACAGCAGCGACCGACGGGAGAAGTGAGCCGTCGTCAAGAACGAGATCGAAGACTGGAACAAGCGTCGGCATCTCTCGCTGCAATCTTTCTGACTCATCTGAGCGTGTGACTAGCTCCATGCGCGTTGTGCGGTCTAACAATTATTCAACGAACCATCCATTCATGTATTGCATCATCCAAATTCAGCATGCAATTTTTTTCGCCACTGAACCTTGCGAACGAGAGTTACGCCCCTCCTCTGATAGATTTACCATGCGTTAACCCGCAGGCGTAATCGGCCGCCACATTGGCGCAGCCGGTCCCGGTCCCTGCCGGAAGCCCGCTGCCTTGCCAATTTCAGAATTTCAGTTTTTCAGCATTTTCCTTTCTTTCCCCAATTTTCTGCTTTTGCCCCAGTCCACCCTCCCTAGGCATTTTTCGGGATTTTCGGGATTTGCGGGGGGGGGGGGTAAATTTTTTTTTTACAAACAAACGAAAGGCGACCTGAATATTAGGGTTCGACAGAGATGGAACCGGGGGCCGAGGCCCAGGTGGATTTTGGACAGGGGGCGTGGGTGGCGGTGGATGGGAAACCTGCGCCAATCTGGCGCGCCAATTATGCGTTTCAAGCCTTGCAGATACCGGCGGGGCGGCATACGTTAACCTTGGTTTACAAGGATAGTCTGTTCCGGGCTGGGATGATTTTGGCGGTATTGGCGGGACTGGTTTGCGCAGTTCTCTGGTTCGGTCCCGGGTGGTGCTTAGGTAAATGCGGCGAACATCCGATGAATAAGCAGGTGAAAACTAACAGATTGCCTGATGCAGGGTCGCAGGGGCGGAAAGGCGGCGTCATATGAAGACCCTGAAACGGGAGCGGGGAGGATTTACCCTGGTTGAGATAATGATCGTGGTGGCCATTATCGGACTTCTGGCGGCCATCGCCATTCCCAATTTCGTGCGCGCCCGCATCACGACCCAGACCAATACGTGCATCGACAATTTGCGCATGCTTGACGCCGCGAAACAGGTATGGGCGTTGGAAAAAGGGCAGATAGCCACCGCAACTCCGCAGGGAACCGATGTCCAGCCATACTTGGGCCGGGGCAGCGGTGAACTGCCGTTCTGCTCCACTGATCCGCAACAAACGTTCGCCACCAGTTACCTGTTGCAGAATTGTCAAACACCGCCTGTCTGTCTGATCGTCCCAGCCACGCACATTTTGCCGTGAAGGATGGCCGGTGACGGAATCATCCGCGGCAGGCAAGCAGCCACGTGACGAGCACGAGGCCGGCCAGGATCACGCCGCTGACCGCGTTGGGGAATGTTCGTTGCAGCGCGGCGGGGGGTATCCAGTTCAAAGCCAGCCCAAACAGCGCGCCCGCGCCAAAACCGCCGACATGCGCGACCATGTCCGTGCCGGGACTGAAACTTATTAACACCAAAATAAGCACCCCGGCGGCCATGCCTCGCGACAGCAAAGGTCTCCTCCCGTCCTTCCGTCCCGGCACGAATGTTTGCACCGTGATCAACCCCAGCGCGCCCGTCACCATCCCGGATGCGCCCAGGCTGTAATGCGCGGCGGGGTCCGGAATCACCGCCGCCAAATTTCCGGCCGCTCCGGCCAGGAACGCGGCCAGGACCGCGATGCCGGGGCCGAATCGCGCCATGGCCAGGCCCAGCAACAAGAATCCCATGGCCGAGTTGCCCAGGAGATGCGGCAGATTTTCGTGCAAGGTCACGGCGGTGAACAACCGCCACCATTCCCCGTGCCAGATGGCATGGCTGTCCACTATTCCGGCGGTCTGGCACCCCGGAAAACGGACCATGCTCCCGTAATAAAACACTCCCATCCACAACACCCAGAACAGCGCGCCCCAATGAAAAACGAGGCCGGCATCGTCCCATTTTTGCCGCCACGGCCAGCCGCGATTTTCCATCTGGTATTGGGCGAGGACGGCTCTGGCCCGATCCAAATCCGGCGGTTCCACGACCAACTCCCAACCGGTTTCGGTGTGATTGATAATGGCGGCAATGTCCTGACTGGCCAGGACCAGGCTCCAATCCATCGCCATGCGTTTGGAGCGCGCCGGAATGGCCGGGCAAAGGTTATTCGTATCCTGTGTGTCAGACATGTGACAAGTCGTTCGCCAGTTGTTCCCCAAATGTATCCCATCCCGGCCCGTCTGACAAAGACAAGGAATTCCTTCGCCGTGCGGAGGTTTCCGGCGGGATGATTCCGGCCGGACGATTGCGCTTGCCAACTGAATCGTGTCCGGGCGAAGCTCTGCCAACACAACAACGCCCAGCATGGAAACAAATCGGCAACCGGAATCGGAAGAAATCAAACTGCGTCAGCGGTTGGAGGAATGTCTCCGCCATGCGCGCGAATTGGAGGAGCGGACGCGCGCGCCGGCCAATCTGCCGCGCGTGGCCGAAGCGCCCAATGTGACGGTGCCGCTGCACGAAACTTTTGTTCCCGGCTCCATTCTCACCACGCTTTTTCGCAACCCGAAAACCGGGCGCACCGTCTCCTTCAAACGCGAGGAATTGAGCGAGTTGGACGGCATGAAGAGCGATTACCTGTTGCATTATTACCAGTCGCAATCGCTGTTCACGGAGGATGACGCCGCCCGGTTGCGCGAGCGCTTTGAGGCAACCACGCAGTGTTATTATCAGTTGCTGCGCCACAGCGATTGGCGGGCGCGGGTTTTCGGCTACCACGCCGCCAAGGAAGAGGCGCTGCTGCGCAATTTGCTCCAATTGCGGCTGATGGTCGAATGCGTGCAGATTCTCACCCCGCCGCTGCTGACTGTCAAACGCATTGGCGACGAGGAGTTTGATTTGATCGGCGACCTGCACAGCTTGATCCGGCTTTTGACTTTCTCGTTGTGGGGCCGTCTGACCGCCGAGGAATCGGAATTGACGGGTTATGGCGCCCTCGCTGTCTGCATCGCCGGCCTGAGCGCAAAATCGGACGATGCGCTGGCCATGTTGGAATCCGGTTACGCCGCCGCCAAGGGCGACCCGGCGGCGTTCCTGAAGTGGTTCGAAAAGGGGGGCGGGCGCTACGCCATGGACCGGGTGAAAAACATTTTGAGTCTGGCTGACAAGCATGGATTGGACGATATTTTTGGCCTGTTCACGCGCCACGCGCTGGAGTTGGGATTGCAGCCTGTCACCGTCGAATTCGCCCGGCAAACGTTCCAATCGCTCACCACCGCGCTGTCGGACATGGACGGCAAATTGTCCGACGGGGATCGGCGTCATTCATCCGTGATTTCCGCCCAGTTGATGAACGTTTCGCGGCAATATGCCGTTGATTTTGCCGCCCGCTGCTCGGACCCGGGCGTCAACGAGGAGGACCTGAACGCAATCCTGAAGGAGATGGACGCGATGGTTGGGCTTGGCCCGGTCAAAGAAGAAGTTCGCCGGGCCGCGAATTTTGCCCGGATGCAAGTGATGCGCCGCCAGCAAGGTTTGCCCGTGGTGCAGGCCAGCCTGCACAGCGTTTTCTTTGGCAATCCCGGCACCGGCAAAACCACCGTCGCGCGGCTGATGGGCCGCATTTATAAATCCCTCGGCCTGTTGCGGCGCGGCCATGTTGTCGAGTGCGACCGCGGCCGGCTTGTGGCTGAATACGTCGGTCAAACCGCGGTGCGCACCCACGCCGCCATTGATTCCGCGCTCGACGGGATTTTGTTTATTGACGAAGCCTATTCGCTGGCGGGGAAGGGGGCCGAGGATTTCGGTTTGGAAGCCATCGAAACTCTGCTCAAACGAATGGAGGACGAGCGGGACCGGCTGATCGTGATTGTGGCCGGCTACACCAAACCGATGGAGCAATTCATCGCGTCCAATCCGGGGCTTGAATCGCGTTTCACCAATTATCTTAGTTTCCCGGATTACCAACCGGAAGAGTTGCTGGAAATTTTTCATCGCATGGCGTCGCAGAGCGGGTTGATTTGCACGCCGGACGCGGACAAGAAAGTGCGGGACATCTGCATGCAGCTTCACGCCCGGCGCAACGAACAATTCGGCAACGCCCGCGAGATGCGGAACTTGTTTGAAGCAGCGGTGCGCAACCAAAGCACGCGCCTGGTCGCCAGCGGACGTTACGACCGTGAGGCGCTCATCTCATTGCAGCCCGAAGATTTGCCCGCCAATATAGAACCCGGAATTCCCTCCGCGCCCTTCGTAAACCCATCTTTCTCGCGGATAGCGCCCCAATCCGGCTAAGCCAAGTCCTTTAACGGGAGGACCAGCGCCAGACTTCGGGGCCGCTGATGAAATAGATCGCGCGGGCTGACATGGCGAAGCCGCCGGTGATCGGTTTTGGCGATTGGGCGATCATCGCCGCTTCGTCCGTCTTTGTATCAATGGCGAAGATGCCGGATGATGCCAGACCCCAAATTTTGCCGTCGGGGCCGATGGCGACCGCGTTGTAGATGGCTCCTGAAAACGGCATTTTGCCCTGGCGCTTGATTTGGCGCGTGGCGGGATCGAAAACAAACATCGTGTCTCCCGCGATGCCATAAACCAACCCGTTGGACGCCGTGATCAGATCGTTGATCGCTCCGGCGCCGGCCACGGGCGTTGTCTCAAAAATCTTCCGGCGCGCGGCGGGGTCCCAGATAAAAAGCCGCGCCTCGGTTTGCGTCGGATGGCTGCCGCCGCCGCCCTCAATCGTCGTTCCGCCGACCAGTAATTTCTTCCAGGCCGCCAGGGTGATGACGCTTTGATCCTTCACCACGTCCGGGAATTGCATCACCTTGTTTGCCGCGACATCCCACATCGCCAGCGCTCCGCCGAGCTTGCCGTAACCGGAAACCGCTCCCAGATACACGTTGCCATCCAATCCTTCAATCATGGCTTCGGGCCGCCAGCAGGAGTCGCTCCTTTTAAACGACACCAATTCAGGATTTTTTTCCGCCGCAGACTGCTGAAACGGTTTTGCCGGATCAAAGCTCATCAACGGGGCCAATCCGCAATACGCCGCCGCCAGCAGCCTGTTTTGGTGCGGGAGGAATGAGTAAATCTCGCCACCGCCCAATGCGCCCAATTCCGACATCCTGCCGTTTTCCTCATCCAGGCGAAGCAGATTGATGGGCAGAACGGAACTGCCATAAACCCTGCCGTCCGGGCCGGAACCGATCCTGAAGATATTCAGGCGGTTGCCGTCGTAATCAAATTTGTGTTCCGTTGTTTGATGCGTCGCGGGATTTGTGATGGTCAGACTGCGCCCGGACACGGCAACCGTCCGGCCATCGCTTAACACATCGTTGGACTCTTGGGGCGCCGCTTCCGCGGGCTTGATCGGGGTCGCGGTCCAGCCCGCCAACCGGAAATAGGCGTCACTCAATTTGCCATAGACGCGTCCATCGCGACCGCGATAAACCGAGGCTTGTCCCGCCGTTTGAAACCGGGCCGGCAAAATTTCACGATGAGTCCCCGTCGCAATCTCGTAAGCGGCGATGTTGGCCTTGCTCGTGCCGATGCCCACATAGACAAAACCATCCTCGCTGCCCGCGACGTAATGCGCGTACATCTCCGCCGGATCCATGCGCCCCAGGTCCTCCAACTTTCCCGACGCCGGATCATAACGCACCAATTTGGCCTGCGGATAAGTTGCGCCATAGAGTTTTTTATCCGCGCCAAAAGCCGCGTCCCAGATGTACCCCTCCGTCTGGCTCGGCCGGCCCAAATCCGTCAGGGTTTCCGCCTTGGGATCCAGTTTCAAAAAGTGCGCTTGCGGCAGCGTGCCGAGATAAATGCAGCCATCCGGCCCTGCCGCCATGCAGCGCGCGCCGCATTCTGTCGGCGCCGGATTGGAAAACGTCTGGTGCGCGCCGGTGTCCGGATCAATCGCGACGACATCAATCGTATTGTCAAGATAAAGGTAGCTGGCGTAGAACCGCTGCGACCCCGCCGCAGGCCCCGGCCCGACCGTGGAGGCCACCAGCGCGCCCAGGCCGCGGTAAACGGCCACACGCCGGAAATCCTGCGCGCAGCAGGGCAGGCAGAACATCAAAACAAACAAAATGGCCTTCATTGTATAATTGACAAAAGATGAACACCGATTTTCAGACCGCCCACTTTTTGCCCCGTCTCAGGCCTAGAAAAGGCTGCTGGCCATGGTGCCAAGGATGCTCAGAGGACCGGTGTCTTCCAGACTTTCGGTCGCCTTATCCAGCTTTTGCATCGAAATCTTGATGTTTTTCAGCGTGCTGTCGTCGTTGATGAGTTGGCCGACGGTTCCCTGGCCGTGGTTAATCTTCAACAGAATCTGGTGCAGGTTGGTCATGGAACCGGTGGTCTCGACATAGAGAGTGTCGTCCTTGAGGAGTTTGCCGAGGGTACCCCGGCCGGCGTTGATGCCGGTGATGGTGTAGTTGGCGTTGGTGATCAACTGGTGGGCTTCATCGGCCAGGTACTGGATGTTGGTCGTGCTGTCTTGCAGGTTGCTCACGGTGGTCAGGGCGGAAACATACAGAGTGTCTTCGTTGATCAATTTGCCGACGGTTCCCTGGCCGGACACGATGCGGTCAGTGGTGGTCTTGATGTTGGCAATGGTGGCGCTGAGGTTGGTCTGGTTGCTCTTGAAGAAATCGGTGAGAGGTCCGAGCAGATTGTCGATTTTCTCGCCGCTGAAACTCCGGGTCAGGTTTTCCACGCCGGTGGCGACGTTGTCGAGCTTGACCATGATGCTGCTCAAGTCGGGTTGTTCGACCGTTTGCAGGTAGGCGTTGTTTTCCGCCCTGATGGCGGAATTGCCAAATTCGATGGAGATATAATCCTGGGCCATGAGGCCGGTGAATTTGAGGGAGGCCTTGCTGTCGGTTTTGACGTCGGCGTTTTTTTGCAGGTTCATCAGCACGTCGGCAAAACCATTGGTGGTGAGGGAGACGCTTTCGACGCGGCCGACCTGGACCCCGGCCATTTTGACGTAGTCGCCGTTCTTGAGTTCCTGCGCGTTTTTAAAGAGGGCGTGCAGGTGGTAGCCGCGTTCGAGGAAGCCAAAGCCGCCGGCGAATTCCAAAATAATCAGGGCGGCGATTATGGCGAAGGCGAAAAACATTCCCAGTTTACTTTCAACAGAATCTTTCATGGTATTTATGCTGGTTTGGAGATGGACGGTTTGGCGTTGATAAAGTCCTGCAACCGGGGATCGGGATGCCTCTTCACTTCGTCGGGTGTGCCGACAAACAGAATCTGGCCGTCAGCGAACATCGCGACGTGATCAGCCAGGCTGAAAGCCAGGGTGCGGTCGTGGGTCACGATGATCGACGTGGCATGGGTGCGGGTCTTTAACTTCAAAATTTCCTCGTCAATGGTCACGGCCATGGGCGGATCGAGTTCGGCCGTGGGTTCGTCAAATAAAAATAATTGCGGTTCCATCACCAGGGCGCGGGCGATGGCGACGCGCTTCTGCATGCCGCCGGAGAGTTCGCCCGGGATGCGGTTTTCCAGGCCTTTCAACCCGACGGCTTCGAGCTTTTGGGAGACGATGGCGGCGATTTCATCCGGCTTTTTGTCGGTGCATTCGGCGAGGTAGAGGCCGACATTTTCACCCACGCTCAACGAGGTGAGGAGGGCGGCGGATTGGAAAACCATGGCCATGCGGTATTTCTCGCGCGCGGCGCGGCTGCCGGCCAATTCGTCCTGGATGAGGATTTCCCCGGAATCGGGCGTGAGCAAGCCGATGATGTGCTTGAGCAAAACGCTTTTGCCGCTGCCGCTGGGGCCCATGATGACAAAAATTTCGCCGGGATTGACCTTAAAGTTGACGCCGCGCAACACTTCCAAGCCGCCGAGGCTTTTATACACATTGCGCGCTTCGACACTGACATTTTCCAATTGGCGGGAGTTGTCGTTCATCTTTGGATATAAAGCAGAACGCGGGTGAGGAAGTAATCCAGAATGAGGATCAGCACGATGGAGTTAACCACGGCCTTGGTCACGCTGCGGCCAATGGCGCGCGGGCCGCCGCGGGTGCTGAGACCCTGATGACAGGAAACGATTCCGATGGCCAGGGCGAACATGAACGATTTGAACAGTCCGTTGAAAATATCGCCCGGTTCCACCGTGGAACGCAGGCTGGAGAAGAAGGCGGCAAAATCAATGTCGATCTGGCGGTTGAAAGTGGAGACGAGCGCCCCGCCAAACCAGCCGACCGGGATGGAAAACAGGACCAGGGCGGGCAGGGCCAGGGCGATGGCAACCATGCGGGGCAGGACCAGATAGACGATCGGATTGATGTTCATGGTGACCAGGGCGTCAACTTCCTGATAAACCTGCATGGACCCGATTTCCGCGGCCATGGCGGAACCGACGCGGCCGGCAATCAGAATCGCCATCATGACGGGGGCAAACTCTTTGCACATGGAAAGCCCGATCATCCCGCCCAGCACCGATCCCAAGCCCCGTTCCACCAGGACGGGGCCGGTTTGCAAAGCGGTCACGCCCGCGATGAAGAGGGACAAAATACAGACCATGAGCAGGCTGACATTGCCGATCTCAAAGAGCTGGTAGGCGATTTTTTTGCGATTACGCCAGCAGAGCGGCAACGCTTGAAGCGTCCGCCAAAACAAAACCAGGATTTCTCCGATATTCTGGAACATTGCAAATTAATGGGTATCCGCAGTCGGGGCTTTTTTGCCCGCAGGGAGGTAGCAAACGCGCCAGCGCCGGCCCTCGATCCCTGATTGATACTGGAAAAGACCGAACAAGAGCGAGAGTTTTTTTGAGTGCGGCGCATCCTCACGCCGGTACAAATTCCACAGCAACGACCGGCTGGACTGCCCGTCGGCGGGGTTTTTCTCGTAGCGCCAGACGGACCAGACCTGGGAATATTCGCGTAAAATGCTCCGGTTGTTGGGGAAAAGCGGTTCCATGGCGGCCAGTGCCTGCCAGCGTTCCTTGCCGTCGTTGTCGATGCGGTGATGGTAAATGGGCCAAAGGTCCGTCCGCCGGAACGTCTTGCCCGATTCCGAGTTTGTTTCGAACGTGTCCGAGTAAAGGAAAAATATAACGCGCATGCGGGTGCGTTCCAGCGGGGCGGAGTGGAGTTTGTTGAGCTTATAGAAGGGCCACGCGTAAAAATGGCTCTCCAGGCTGGCGTTGGTCGCATGGCTGTAAATCGGGAACGCGCGCGAGACGTATTTTGAACCGCGCGCCTTGACGAAGAGCGGCCAGAAGAAATCGCGTTCCTCGTATTTTTGGCCGCGGTCGTCAATGCGGGTGTAACCGAACGGCCAGCCGTAGGAGGTCTGGACGCGCAGGGGGGAATCGGTGTGGCTGAAAAACGGCGCCACGGTCAGGTCCGATTCTTCGTTGGTCGTGCCCAGGCCGTTGTGGTCTTTTAAATAAAAGGGCCAGACGGCGAAAAACCGGTCGTAACCGCCCACGATTTCGACTTCATCCAGAGAATTGGTGTGGAGGGTGGGTGTTTTGCGGTTGTCGCCGGCCAGCGGCCAGAATTGCCACCCGCGCAGATGGTCGCCCCGGCGAACATCAAATACGGGGAAAAGATAATTGTCCGTCACCACGTCTTTTTTGCGCGTTTCCGAATAGAGCGGGAACATGACGAATTTGATGTCGTCCCGGAACAGCCGGTTTTTCAATTCGCCGTAGAACGGCACGACGGCGGTGAAGTTCAGGTTTGTGTCGGGCGCCCGTTGCTGGAAATAGAAGGGGAAGAGGGTGACTTTTTTGACGCCAGTTTCGGGGTCCGCCTGCCCGCCGGAAAAGCTGAGCATCTCCATGATCTGCAGTTTGTACTCGCCGCCGAAGCGCCGGTAGGTCAGGAGCGGATACAATATCTCCATTTCCGTCCAATCCACATCGGGTGTCACGGTATGGCAGAGGAGGGGGGGCAAGGCCCATTGCGTCTGCGTTCCCGATTCCTGTTCGTAATACAAGGGGCCGGCCGCCTCGCGCCGGCTTCCGGGGGCAAGTGTCAACTTAAAATGGGAATAGAACGGGCCTGCGACAAAATCCTCGTTGGTCTGGCCTGACGTGGGCAGAGCGAGCGAGCAGCACAAGAGAATCAGAAGTATTGTTAGAGTCGGAACCCTCATTAGTTGCGCAATGAAGATGCTGGGGAGAGGGCGTTTCGTCAAGCTTTCGTATGAGCTAAAGGCGCGCGCCACAAACCGGGATTGTTTTAGAATTAACGATAACGTATGAGTAAAACGAGGCGGTTACAAACCGTTCGTGGACGGTTAACAAGTTTTGGATTGACGCGTTGCAATTAGCTGGTAGCTTTGGGATATTGATTGAGGTTTTTACCTCGGTTCCTCCAGACCTAGTGGCGGCTTTGCATTGTCGCTACTGGGTCTTTCTTTCGTGATCTTCCAACCGAAGCGGGACAGGATGTCCAATACAGCGGGCAGAAAAGTCAGCGCGGCGATCATGCAGGCGGCGATGCCCATGGCCATGACCAGACCCAAGCTTTGGATGCCTTGGTGTTTGGCCAGGGTCAAACTGCCAAACCCGGTCAAGGCCGTCAGGGCCGACACCAAAACTGCTTTGCCCGTGCTTTTGGACAAAATATTGGGTGTGCGCTCTTCAGCCACCCGGTTAAGGATATGAATTCCGTTGGTTACGCCGATGCCGATGACCAGCGGCAGCGTCATGATGTTGGCCGGGTTGAAGGGAATGCCCAAAACTCCCATTAATCCCGCCGTCCAAACACAGCCAATCGCCACCGGCAGCAGCGAGAGGATGACGCACGCGATGGAGCGGAAATGCAGGAACACCATGAGCGCGATGGCGGCCAGCGCATAGAGGGCGGCTTGTTGATAGCTGTTTTTGAGCAGGGTGGTGTACTCGTAAAGTTGGACCGGCGTGCCGGTTACTTTATCGCCGCGGGGCGCCAACGCCTCGCGCAATTCCGCGATGAATTTCCGCTGGTTGTCATGCTGCCAGATATCGCCCTTGGGAAATACCTCCACCTTGTACTTGCCGGTGCGCCCGACAAATTGATTGCGCAGCGCCGGCGGCAAATCCCCGGGACCAAGGCGGTGGGTGGCGTCCTGGTTCTTGATCGTCTCGAATGTCTGGCGGATGTCCTCGAACAGTGCGTCCTGAAATTTCTCCAGCCGCAACGGGATGGATGGATCGTTGCTTAACAGCTTCACGCGGAAATCGCTGACGGACGTCCGCAGGGTCGTCAGTTGTTTGGCCAGTTCCGGGCGTTCCTTTTTGACGGCGTCAGCGGCCAGACCCAGATAGCCCATCGTGCCGTAAAGGGTCGCGCTCAAGTCATGCAGGCGGATGGGGGGTGGGGCGTCTGAGTTTCCGGGTTCCTGCCAGGCCGACTGGGCGGCGTTTTCCGGGCCAAAATCCAGGGCCTTGAGGTCGTCCTTGATCCCGCCGACCAACTGCATCTTGCCCAACTGGCTGCCGGTCATTAATTCAAAAATCGGTTCGCCTCGGTCACTGCCATCGACGCTTGCCACCGTGGGCAGCCCGGCCACTTTTTTCTCAATGTCGCGCGCCTCCTCCAAGCTGTCCGCCACCACTGCGGCGGAGAGGACGGATTGCCCGGAGTTGACCAGTTTCATTTCATAAACGACCGCCGGCAGCCCCTTGCTTTGCATGTGCAGGAGGTTGTAATCGAAATAGACCTTTTTGAATTGGATCAGGGCGATGCCGCAGGTGAGAAGGGTCATGCAAACCACCAGCGCCGGGCGCCGCAGCCAGATGTTTTCGATGCGCGCTCTTTTTTCCGCCTCCAGGGCCAGGTTTCTGTCAATTGTATTTTTCCGCCCCTGCATGAGCAAAACCGGCAGCATGGTCATCATGGGGATGAGGCACAGCGCCATGCCGCCCCCGGAAATGATGCCCATTTCCTGGATGCCTTTGAAGTGGGTGAATCCCATGGCGAGAAAGGCCGTGGCCGTAGTCAGCGCGCCGGTGACGATGCCCTGGCCGGTGAAAACCATGGCCAGCTCGACCGCCTGCCGGGGCGTGCGGCCGCGGCGCATTTCTTCCTCGTAACGCGTGATGAAGTGGATGCCAAAATCAATCGCCAGCCCGATCAGGATGGGCGCGAAGGTGATGGTCAGGATGTTCAAATGTTTGACGGTCAGAAACGTGAACGCCATCGTGTAACCCAGCCCGACAATCAGGCAGGCCACCGCCTTGAGCGGGCGTCCGGTCTCCCGGTAGGCATAGATGAAAATGAGCGAGCAAATGATGAGCGACACCACGCTGGCCATGATTGAATCGTTGGTCGATTGCCGCATTTCGTCCACGTCCAAAACCGGTTCGCCGGTCAATCCCACGTTCAATCCCGGCACTTCCAGTTCGGTCTGGCGGATTAACTCCCGCATCCGGTTCACCCCGGCGGAAACGACATCCGGGCTGCGCGGCCGCGCCGTCACCAGGTAAATCTTCCCTTCGGAAAAAGTGATGTACATGCGCTTTTCCGACTCCTCCACGTTCCCGAAAAGCGCCGTCACTCCCGGCGAAATGGGCGTCCCCGGCCGCGACAGGCTGTCCGACGCCTGATCCACAATGCGCTGCAAGGCGGGCAGGGCGTCGATCATGGCGTCGTTCTGCGCGTTTTCCTCGGCCTTGGCCGTGCGGAATTGGGTGTTGATCAGTTCAAAAAACGAATCGAGATTGGTCGTCTTGGTGAATTGCTGGATGAACGGCTGGTCGGCTTGGAGGGTTTTCCGCATCTCCTGCAAATCCCCCTCCGGCGCGAACAGCAGCGCTTTGCTTCCCAGCGCGGCCAGATCCCCCTTGTAAAACACATCGACGAACAGGTTGGTTTCCGCCGACACCCGGGCGGCGAGGCGTTCAACGAACTGGCGGTTGCGTTCCAGACTGTCGCTCTGCACCACCACGGCCAGCTCGTCTTCTCCCGGAAATTCGGCGCGGAACTGCATGTAAACCGCATGGGTCGGACCTGCCACCAAGTCGTCCCGGTTCATGTCGATCGTCCAATGCGTCGCCGTGTAGATGACGCACAGGGCAAAAAGAACGAGCTGCGGCCACACGAACCACATGGGCCGTTCGCAAACCTGCCTCGAGAGGGCGCGCAACAACCGCGCAAAAATTGAATTGCCGACTGACGTCATGCCGGGAATTCCGCGTTGGAATAAACGTCTTTCACGTCTTCGTGTTCCTCCAACAAATCAATTAAACGGCTGACCGCCTCCACCGCCTTGGCGTCGGGCACCGGCACCGTCAACGTCGGCAGCCAGGTCACTTCCGCGCCGACGGCTTTGATTCCTTTGCCCTCTATCGCCTTGGCAACCGCCTCCAGATTCGCCGGATCTGTCAAAATTTCAAAGCCTTCCGGGTCGCTCTTAAAATCTTCCGCCCCCGCTTCCAACGCCAGTTCCATCAATTGATCTTCCCCCGCCGCTTCCCGCAACACGATAATCTGGCCCTTGCGCTGAAAGAGGCGCGAGACCGATCCCGCCGTGGCGATGGTCCCGCCGTTTTTGGTGCAGAGGCTGCGGATTTCCGCCGCGGTGCGATTGCGGTTGTCCGTGCTCAATTCCACCAGGACGGCCACGCCATGCGGGCCGTAAACCTCGTAGTTCAGGTCCGTGTATTCTATCGCCACCCCTCCGCCCGTGCCGCGTTTGATGGCCCGGTCGATGTTATCGCCCGGCATGTTGGCGGCGCGGCATTTCAGCAACACCATGCGCAAGCGCGGGTTCATCGCCGGGTCGCCTCCGCCCATTTTGGCCAGGATGGAGATTTCCTTGCTTAACTTGGCAAAGATGCGGGCGCGCTTGGCGTCAATGGCGCCTTTAAAGTGTTTTACCTTGGCCCATTTGCTGTGTCCTGACATAAAAGTTCCTCGTTATGTGTGGCGGGTTAATGTGTTGAAGACTGGTCGTCGCGCCGCGGAAAAGAAAAATGCCGGCTCAACTGGCCGCTCCCGGTTCCACCTGCACGGCTGTGCCGTAGCACAAAACCTCGGTGATGCCGGGCGAGATTTCCGTGGCGTCGTAGCGCACCCCGATCACGGCGTTGGCGCTGAGGTGATTGGCGTGCGAAATCATGTCCCGAAACGCGTCATCGCGCGCCTGTTCGCACATTTCCGTGTAAATGGTGATATTCCCCCCGAAAAAACTCTGGATGTTTGCCCCGAAATTACCCACCACCGACCGCGAGCGCACCACGATCCCGCGCACCACGCCAAAAGTCTTGGTCACACGGTAGCCGGCCACTTCAAAGGCGGTTGTCGTGAAAGGATGTGTCGTATTCATCAACGCCTCGATTCAACACTAATTCCCCGCCAAGCACAATCCCTCAATTATCTGCCCGCCACCACGCTGATCTTGTATTTCTTCGCCGCCACCCTCATCTCTTCCAAATCCACCAGCAGCGTTTTGCCCGGCTCAAAGGCCAGCACCTTGATCTTCACTTCCCGGCATGTTTCCAGCGTTCCCGTCCCGAGACAGGGAATGTCAAAACGCAAATCATGCTTGTCCTTGCACACCTTGACCGCCACCGCGCCGCCCTTGCTTCCGGCCAGCGTTCCGCCCCGCCGCAGACAATTGTCCGTCCCCTCAAACCCTTCCACCGCCAGCACTGTTCCTTCTTTGACCACCACCGTCTGCCCGATTTCCAGCCGCGACACTTCCTTGGCTATATGCAACCCGTAAGCCACATCCTCCTTTTGCCCCGCGCTCAATTCCGGTCCGAGGCCAAAACCCGCCCCGGGCATCAACGACCGCAGCCAGCGCACTGGTTCGATCAATTCAATCCCTTCCTTCTTCAGCTCATTCGCCAGCGCGCCGAAAATCGAATGGGCGTTCTTTTCCTTCAACCTCATCAGCAATGTCAGCGCGCGCAAATCCGGCCGGATATCGAACAGATTCCGGGGCGCGATCTGGCCGAGCATGACGCACCGGGCCGCGCCCCGGTCTTTCAAGGCGGCGATCATTTTTGAAAGCTGCCCCACCTTGAGCCAGACGATGTCGTCCACCAACCCCGCCAATTCCGGCGAGGTCTCGTTTTCAAAAGCCACCGCGATGATACGTTTGACACCCTGGGCGCGCGCTTCCCGCGCAAAAACCAGCGGCAACGAGCGGTTGCCCGCGATCAGACCAATTGTTTCCAGTGCGTTTTCCTGCGCCATGGGGAGAACCCTAGCCGCGAACCCCGTCCCGCCGCAATCGCGAAACTTTCCAAATTTTTCCGGGCGCGCGTTTAATCACGCGCCGCATCCCGATTTGCGCCGCATGTTTCATGCGCCGCGCGGCGCCCCTTGGCCGCCGGTTTGTCAATCGCTTTTCAGAATCCCCAGTCAATAAATTTGATGGTTGACTTTCCGCCCCCAAAAAACAAGGATGCGGCATGAACGAAACAATCCCTCCCCCGACTGGCGGACTGCCTCCGCCCAAAACCAGCGGCTTGGCGATCTGGAGCCTGGTTTTGGGAATTCTAAGCCTGATCTGTTTTTCGATCTTTGCCGCCATCCCCGGCGTCATTTGCGGACACAAGGCGTTGAAACGCATCAAGTATTCGGGCGGCACTCTGGACGGGCAGGGTTTGGCCATCGGCGGCCTGGTGACCGGCTATCTTGGAATATTGGTGGCCGTGGTTATGATTCCCATGATCGTCGCCATCGCCATCCCCAACTTTGTGCGGGCGCGCCAAACCGTGCAGGAGAATGTTTGCATCAATAATCTTCGCATGATTGATGCGGCCAAACAGCAGTGGGCGCTGAAACAAGGCAAAACGAGCACCGACACGCCAAAGTGGGAGGATTTGCAGCCCTACATCCCTGCCTTGAATGGGAAAAAGCCGGTCTGTCTCGCCGGAGGTATTTACACCATCGGCACTGTTGGCGAGAAGCCGGCTTGCAGCATCCCGGGACATAAACTCCCGTAGCGGTGTTATCTGGCGGGCGGACCGACCTTTTGTCCGAACGGTTTCCCGTCGCAAATTAACGTCCCCGTAAAATCTGATAATCTGATTTTATGCGAAAGAGAACCATCAGCGTCACGGATGCCGCCCGCAACTTTGCCGACTGCATCAATCGCGTCCATTATCAGAACGTCACCTTTGTCCTGCTTAAAAACGGCTCGCCTGTCGCCGGACAATGAAAAAATCTGCCTGGGCGGCGACTTGGCCGCAGTGCTGGCCAAGGCGGAATTGCCGGCGGGGGAAGCCGCAGCCTGGCATCGCGACATGCAAACCGCCCGCAAAACCCTCAAGGCGCCGGAGGACAAATGGCGATAATTCTGGACGCGGATGTCATTATTCGCGGCGAGAAAACGACGATGAGCCTGAAATGGATCGCGATGCGACTGCATATGGGAAGTTGGACCTGTGTCTCCAACCTGCTGCGTGAAAAACGAGACCGCTAAACTTGTGTCAATAGTGAGGACTGACACGAATGGCGCTTAGTTAAGGAATCCAGTTTTTAACATATTGATTTGCTGCATGTTACGCGACGCGCTGGTTAATCACACGGGACAGGCCGGAAAATTGCCTTGGAGTCTTCCCTCATAGAAACATGGCGGCCCTGAATTTTGGTAATTTTTGAGCATTCGTATATTGCATTGAAAAGAAAAGGAAAAGAGGAAAAGAAAAAGGGGTCAACCCATAGTTTGGTTCGTTTTGCTTGAAGTTCGTTGAGGGT
>CAZLEE010000023.1:0-30736 GCA_964558455.1 uncultured Verrucomicrobiota bacterium
AGTTGAGGAAGGCCGGGCAATTGGTATCGACGCTCAAAGCGGTGCCGGCGTCGCTGCTCCAACCGGGAGCGGTGTTCAGATTGGCGAATCCCAGCGGAGCATCGCCCCACCAGTCCGGCCAATTGGGCTGATCCAGATACCAGAAGTTGAGCGGAGTGATCGGAAGCGGCGGCGGCCCGGGCTGGCAGAACGCCGGGACAGTCAATAGAAACAAGGCGAAAGATGTTCCGATCAATTTGGCCAAACGGCTCTTACTGATGTTCATACTTCCATTTCTAAATCGTGCCGCCCAATTTTGGGCGGTATTTCAAGATGACGCCCTGTTATGGTGTTGTATATCAAAAGACGCAAGCTTTTTTTACAGGCCTGTTTGATTGCCGCAAAAAAGACAGGAGGCAAAACCGGCGGTCAGGATTTTCCCATGAGGCTTTCCCAGGAAGATCGCAGCGCCCGTTGAATGCGCATGAAGGTTGTGTACAAGATGTCCACGCGGCCTGCCTCGATTTTTTGAATTGTCCGCGGATGGAGGCCCGCCATTTCCCCCAACCGTTCTTGAGAAATTCCCTGAAGCACCCGTTCTCGCCGGATATTAGCTCCCAATGCTTTGAGTTGTGTTGCCCGAATGCGATCCAATGGCATCGCAATATTGATGGCATCCGTGCAGCAAATGAACACAGCACAATAGGGCGTGAATTACGGGCAGTCTGTCTTCGTGTCTTCCGAATCGGTGAGTGCGGCGGAGAGGGTGGATGCGACATCGATGGATTTGATCTGTTCGGGCAGGGCGCGGGACGCCGTTCCGCTAATCAGCACCGGGTGATCGCCCGGCGCGGTGTCGGAGCGGCCGTGGGAGCCTTTGACCAGCGTGGCGTCCAGAGGAATGACATCCATCAACGTGCGGAAGCCAAGTTGCTTTCGCGCCAGACGCCAGAGGATTTTCAATTTCACCAGCGGGATTTTTGGGTCCAAAAAAAGCTCGACCGGATCGTAACCCGGTTTGCGGTGAATATCGACGCAGCGGGCGAAGTCGGGCGCCAGTTTGTCGTCCAGCCAGTAGTAATAGGTGAACCAGGCCCGTTCCCGGGCCACGGCAACCAGGTCGCCGGCGCGGCGATGGCGGAGGTTGAGGCCGGCCAGTTCAGGCTCCTGAAAAACATGCGCGATGTCCGGTTGCGCGGCGAGGGTTTCCAGCACCGCCGGGAGCAACCCGGGGTCGTTCACGTAAATATGCGCGACCTGATGGTCGGCCACGGCGAAGACCCGGCTGGCGCCGCAGTCAAGCATTTCCAGGCCCAATTCCTCGCGCACGGTGATCCAGCCTTTCTGGCGGAAAAGCCGGTTGAGGTGGATGGGCGTGTCCACATTGGTGATGCCGTATTCGGAAAGCAAAATCACCCCCACGCCGCGGGCATCAAAATAGGAAATGAGGTCGCCCGTGATGGCGTCGATTTGCGCGAGGTCGGGCAGGATGGCGGGGTTGATTTCCCGGCCGGCCGGGGTTTCCCGGTATGGCCCGCGCCGTTGCAAACTATAATCGAGATGGGGCAGGTAAATGAGATTCAGGGTGGGCGCGTAATGGTTTTCGATCCATTTGGCCGATTCCGCGATCCAGCGCGAGGCGGCGTTGGCCGCGCCCTGTGCGGACTTGACGCCGGCGGCGGGTCCCCAGAAGGTCGCAAACGGGAATTCGCCCAGGTCCCGTTTGATTTCCGGCCGGATGTGGGCGGGCCAGGAGTAGATGTCGAACACCTTCCGTCCGTCTGCCGGATAGGCGGGGCGGGGGGTGATGGAGTAATCGGCGGTCGAACACATGTTGAACCACCAGAATAAATTCGCGCAGGTGAAGGTCGGGTCGATCCGGCGCATGGCATCCCAGATTTTCGGGCTTTCCACCAGGCGGTTGGATTGTTTCCAGAATTGGACCTCGTCCAGGGACCGGTCATACCAGCCGTTGCCGACGATGCCGTGTTGCGACGGCGGTTTGCCGGTGAGGTAATTGGCTTGTGCCGTGCATGTGACAGCCGGGAAGGCCGGCTCGATCCGCGTCATCCGGCCACGGGCGGCGAAGCGCGCAATCCGGGGTGTCGCCCGTCCGATGAGCGACCCGGTCAGCCCCGCCACATTGATGACAGCCATGCGGTTCATTGACGCGCCTGCAATGTTTGATGCTTCCGCCGTGCGTCATGCTGTTGCAATTCGCGGAGGGCGTCCAGCATTTTAGGTTGGTTAATGCGGTGAACTTCGATCCCTTGTCCGATGCCGGCCAGGAGGGTCAGGGTCAATTGCCCGCCGAGGTGCTCGCGGAATTCCTCCAGCCCCTGCCAGAGTATTGGCTGGCGGTCCGCGTCAAGAAGAAGCAATTCGCTGGCGAACAGCTCGAACCCCAGCTTCCGCAGCAGGGCCAGAATCCGGTCCGCCGCCGCCGTTTCGAGCAATCCGATGTTGCGCGAATAAATCACGTCCAGCGCCATGCCGATGGCGACGGCTTCGCCGTGCCGGATGCGGAATTCGGACAATTGTTCCAGCTTGTGCGCCGCCCAATGGCCGAAATCGAGGGGCCGGGCCGACTCCAACTCAAACGGATCGCCCCCTTCAGCGATGTGTTTGACATGCAATTCCGCGCAACGCTCGATCAAGCGCCGCATCGCTTCCGGTTCCAGGCGCGCCAAGGCGTCGGCGTTGCGCTCCAGTTCCTCAAAAAACGGGCGGTCGCGGATGAGGGCCACCTTGACCGCCTCGGCGAAGCCCCCGCGTTTTTCGCGGTCGGGCAGGGAGGCGAGCAGGTCGAAATCATTGATGACCGCGAAGGGCGGGGTGAAGGTTCCGATGAAATTCTTTTTGCCAAAGGCGTTGATGCCGTTTTTGACCCCCACTCCAGAATCATTCTGGCTTAGGACGGTGGTGGGCAGGCGGACATGGCGCACTCCGCGATGCGCCGTGGCCGCAGCCAATCCCACCACGTCCAGCAGCGCGCCGCCGCCGACTGCCAGGATATAGGAATGCCGGTCAATATGGCGGCGGTCCACCTGGGAATGAATTTCCGAAACGTGAGTATAAGCGGATTTGGCACGTTCGCCGCCTTCGATGACCAGCGGCGGGGCGACCAGTTCCAGGCTGCCGGCAAAGGCGGCGAAATAATTTTCAATGGATGTGTTTAAAAGCGGCTGGGCCTGGGCGAGCGATCCATCGACTACCACCAGGACTTTCGGCGGGCGGGCCGGATCGGCCAGGACGGATTGGAGCAGGGGATTGGAAACATTGAACACACCGCGCGTGAAATAGACGCGATGGTCAAAATTGACGGTGATTGTGCGCCTGATGAGTGACATGTCTTTAAAACAATGCCCATTTGACGCGCGAAATTGAAGGTCTATTTAAATGATATTCCCGGCCAATGACAATTTTCCTGGTGGAATGCGACGGTGGCTGAGCCGTCGTAAACCGGCGCGAACACGCAGAGCCGCACCGACCGCATCCAGTCCTGCGCGCTCACCCCGGTGAGCCGTTCGCGCAAGGCGGGATAGGGAAACAGCAGGCGGAAGGAAACAACAGACCGTCCGCCGAAGATTGCCGGAATAATATAGCCAGCGTGCTCCGTTCGCACAAGCAGCGCCTCATCGGAGGAGTTGTCATATAAGACATAGGCGCAGACAGGTTCGTCCAGAAAACCTCCAAAACCGCCGTTCAATCTGCTTTTCAAATCGCAATCCAACATCAAATTGGCCGTGCTTTCGATAATGGTGATGACGACAACGTCGTTTATTAGTTTGACGCTCTGGATGGTCACCGATTGGCCGGGCAGGGCATGAAAAGTTGCCGGTTGCAGTGGAACTTCCGCCACTTTCTCGATTCCAAATAAATCCAATTCCATGTTGCCCTGTATCGTGGCCAGACGCGGCGGCTTGGATTTTTTAAACCACGGGTCCTGGTAAAGATTGCTAAAGGCGCTTTCCTTTTTGTCGTTGCCTTGGTCAAACCACAGCGTCTGCGCCGGGAAACATTTTTTAATCAAACGGACATATTCACCACGCTGCTGTGATTCCATCGGCTCAACGCGTTTTAGAAATGGAGAACTTTTCTGGTCGACCGGAAATTCAGGTCCTCTCTTGAATTTGATCGAGCCGGTTAAACTCTGCATAATTGCAACATCCAGCTTGGGTACGCTGGACACGGCCAATTCCGTCGAGAGCGCCTGAACGGAGGGAACACGGGCCGGGGAATCGCCGGTCTGCGCAAACACAGTCAGCAGCACGGATTTTATGAGCCGGGGTTTGAGAAAATTTACCGGCCAGACCGTTCGGATTATCGGAAAAGCGATCAAGCCGAGCGTAAGAAACAAACCGGCGACCAGCGCCCATTTTATTCGTGCCTGCGCGATCCATGCGATGAGCGCCGTCCCGATGAAGACCAGCAATGCGGCGGCGGTGACGCTGTCCTGAAAGGAAGACTGCTCAAACCACGGCCCTGCCGCATGTGGAATAATGGCGCCTATGCGACGCAGCATTCCCACGGTCACCGCCCATGCAAATATTCCGCCCACCATGATGGCAATGGCGAGGAAAAAGTGGGCGAGATTGCGGGTCAGAGATGCCAGCAGCGCGACGGTGAGCGCGAATGCCACGCTGAACAACAGGTTTTCTCCCGCCGCGCAAAGCCACAAATGCGGGGTATAACCGAGCAGAATCCAGGCGACGCCTTGGGCCGCGAGCCGCGGCAGCAAAAGCAAAAGAATAATGAAGGCTGATTTTGCCTAAAACAAATGGAGCCGGCGAATCGGGCGGCTTAACCATGCAGCATTGGTTCCCACGAGCGAATCCGCCTGCACCAGCGCGGCAATGAGAAACACGCCGTTGTATATTTGCCAAAGGAAAACGAGTATTTTTAAAATGTCCTGCGCATCCGAGGGCAGTGAGTCGGCGCACAGCAGGGCCGCGTTTGCGGCAAAAGCGAGCCACGACACCGCGAGCCACCAGCGGAAATGTTGAACGTCCGTTTTGAATTGGTGCAGGATGAGGTTCATGGCGTGTGTTTCAGGACGAATTTTCGCGTATCGGGATTGAAGACGAAATCTTCGGAATGATGCTGACGCATCCAGGACAACACGGCCAGATCATCGTTGTGATCTTCCGTTCCCAAGCCGGGCATGGCTACCGTTTCGCCCAGCGCGCGGGTCAGTTGGTTTTTATTTTTGGACGGGTCAAATTGCGGCATTTCCAAGATTTGATAAACGCGTCGGAGGGCGCTTATTTCGCCATGACGCATGGCCAGTTTGAAGTGACCCCCCCACGTATCCCAAAACTCGGGGTTGTATGGTTCCAGTCTTTTCGCGCGCCACAGACGCGCGACGATGGCGTCCAACTTTGGCTCCATGCCTGGGAGGGGGCGCAACAGATCATCCATTTCGATTGACGGATTGGCTTCGAACTCCGCCAGCAGTCGCGGATACATTTGCGGGTCCTTGAACCAGACGATGGCGCAAATGACATCAAAGGGCAGAGGGTGATCTGACTTTGCCAGTTGATAAAGTTGCGGTTTGGCATCCTTTTTCCAGCCGCGTTTCACCACGATGGAGGCCAGAGCCGGGCACTGTGGCAGAGCGGCAATGATGGCGGACTTTTGGCCGCTGGTTGCGCCCAGTTCGATGGCATTGATGACGGAGAGGGAAGCAATTCCGCTCATCACAGGCAGAGAGTCAAGCAAAATGTCGAGGTGGGCGGGGACATATTGGGAAAGCAGAGTCGTCTTGGGATCGTTCGTTGCCAGGGGATGGTTATAAGCGTCCAAAAGTTGGAGGAATTCCAGCAGGTAGAGGCTCACTTCGCGCCGGGAGGCGTCCGGCGCGGGAACGCGCAGGGCATTGATGCGTTGGTCGAATTTGCCATCGGATATTGATTGGTGATTCAGAGTGTTGTGCCGCGCAGTTGAATCGAGTTTTTCGTTGAGCGTAAATGTTGGTGATTGCCATGCTTGCGGCGCCGAACCCACCCATGATTTCTCAAAAACCACAAGCCGACGATGGGCTGGGACGGAGGTGTTAAGCTCACCTTGGACAAACGATAGTTTGATGAAGTAGTGAGCGAGGGCGGTTTGCGTGCCTCGTTCAACATTGTTGAATTCGGTCTGCTCGGGCAACGCGGCAGTATGGAGATCCGGGTTATAGACCATCCATACCATGCGTCCCAGCGGGCCGGCGTCCACGCTGGAGCAGCGCGAGTCGGAAGCGGTGTAGAGATTGATCTGGCGGCGTTCGAGGTAGAGGTCTTCTCCTGTGGCGGCGACAACTTTCCAGGAGCCAAACTCGTTTGTGGCCGTCGCGCCGGCGGTGAGGGGAAGATCGGCGATTTTGCGCCATTGGTAAACCCTTGCCTCCAGACTGGCGCGCAGTGTAAGCGGTTCGGCCAACCCCGCCGGGTCTTGCGGCAGTTTGTAAGTGCCCAAGGAAGTAGAGTTGGGGGAGGTTCCATAAAAACCGTGTTCACAGAACAAAATGTCATCGGGAAATGCCGTCGAACAAGCTGCGGCGTCGTCTGGCGCGAAAGTCCTGTTCCATCGGGTGAAACTAAAGAGTTTTTCCTGAGCCACCCCAGTATCTGCGCGAACAGGGTTGCCCTCCGCGTGCAAAAGTTTCGCGTCCTTGCCCGCGAAATCCACGACCAGGCCCGGCGGCGCGGGCTTTGTCTGCGGGGTGATACTGACACTATATTGCGGGCGGTTGGCGTAATCGTAATCCTGCACTTTGGCCAACTGAAGTTTACGGGGAGGAATTTCAAAGCCGGTCTGCGACAGGGCGGAGTTGGCCAGAGACGAGTTGGAAGGGCGCAACTGGAACAGGTCCCATGGCCAGTAGGAAGCAATCATCTGGGGCAACACTACCGCTGCGGCCAAACCACCCCAACGGCCCACGCGCGGCGCTGGGCACGGGAGTGCGACCGCCAGGGCCAAGAGCGCCAGCGCAAGACCGTAAAAACCTACCGTACTCTGGAATTTGCCCGAGTCGGCTGAGGATTGATTGAAATGAAACACATATACCGATATTGAAATAATCACCCCCGCTAAAACATAGCAGGCGGCAACGATTCCAATGGCTCGCGCCCATCGCGTGTGAGTTGGCCACAACGCCGCAAATCCGGCGCAGCCAAACGCCACCGGCAGGGTGAACATCAGGCGTTCCAGCGTGCCTCTTGCCGCTACCCACGCTGGCACGCCTTGCCCGATCAGATGGATCAACTCCTGCGCCACTCAGGGCAGGACGATCAGGGCAAATACAAACATCGCCTTGGCCGCGAACAGAGCCGATTTTGGCATCGGGCGGGTGGCGAGAAAACCGTCCCTGCGCGCCGGGGAATCCTCCAGCACAACCACGGTGGGGAGCAAAACAATCAACGCCCAAATGAATATCGGCAGCAGGGCCGTCCAAGTGTTCGAGGCACTGTCAAAACCGTGGTTTGGGACGTAGAACACCTGTCCCACCCAGCCCATGTTCACAGCGAGGTCCAACAAGAGCAAACCGAACCAGAGCGCCAGATAAACTCTGAACCGGCGGACGTCTTTGCGGAATTGAAGCCAGATCAGTTTCATGGGTTGATCGCCGCGCCTTGCAGCCGGTAGGTCCGCGCCAGGGCCACGAAAATTTCGCGCAACGTCATCGGCGCGGCGTGGCATTGGGATGCGGCGGGGAAATGCTCCGCCGTCGCGCGGTTGAATTCGTTTTGCTCGAATTGCGAATCGGTGAAACGCAGGACGCGCCCGGCGGCTTCGGCGTTGAGCCAGGTTTGGGGAAGGTTGGGTGGCAGCGCGCCTTCTTTGTCAAGCACAATTTCCACCGCGCGGAAACGCCCCAGCAGATTTTCGGCGGATTCCTCCAGTTGCAACCGGCCCCGATCCAGAATGGCCACGCGGTCCGCCATCCGTTCCACCTCCGCGATGTCGTGCGACGAGACAAAAACCGTCCAGCCTTCGTTTTCGGTGAGTTCGAGCATGCCGCGGATGAATTCGTCGCGCACCAGCGGGTCCAGGCCGGAAAAAGGCTCGTCCAGGACGACAAGTTTGGGCCGGTAGGCAAGGCTGCCGAGCAGGGCCGCCTTCATTCTCATGCCGCGCGAAAGGGACTTGAGTTTGCTCTTGGTGGGCAGATCAAATTCCCGCAGCAACTTCGCGGCGAAGGCGGCGTCCCAGGCGGGATACATTGGGCGGCAGTAATCGAGGAATTGCTGCACCGTCATCCAGAGCGGCAACACCTGATTCTCCGAGACGTAGGCGATTTTTTGGAAGGCGTCCGGGCCGAGGCGGCGGGAGTCGAGGCCAAACACCTGAATCGAACCCGCATCCGGCGCATGAATGTTCAGCAGGCACTTGATGGTGGTGGTTTTGCCCGCCCCGTTCGGCCCCAGAAACGCCGTCACCGCCCCTTCGGGCACGGCCAGATTCAAACCATCAACGGCCAGGGTTTTTCTGAATTTTTTCCGCAGCCCGCGGATTTCAATAATGGGTTTCATGACTTGGATTTTTTTGGCGGCGGCTGGTTTCTTTCGCCCGCCGCGCGGCGCAGGGCGGCGACCACATCGTCCAGTTTCAGATGCAGGTCGTCCGCCTCCTTGAGCAGCGCGGCGCAGAAAGGCTGCAAATGTTGCATGCGTTCGTCGAGCGACGGCAGGTCGGGCGCGGTCACCACCATGCCGATGCCGGGACGACTGGCCAGGTAGCCGGCCTCTTTCAGGATGGCCACCACCTTGTGGGCGGTGGTGGGGCTGATGCGAAGTTCCTGGCTGAGGTTTCGCACGGAAGGGAATTCGTCGCCCGCCATCAACTGGCCGGTCAGCATGGCCTTGCGCACGGCCTGGATGATTTGATCCGAGACCGGCAACCCGTCTTCAATTCGAACGATAAAAGGCAGCATCGCTGTGTTATGTGTAACAGTATTGCTGTAACACATGGCACACGTCAAGCGGTTTTTTCATTTATTTTAACTTTTCTTATTATCGGGCGGGGATGGTTGTCGGGGCGTCGTGGCTGTTTTTTAAAACATCGGCGGCAGCGCGAGGGGGAAAAGCCAGGCAATAGACCAGGCTCCAGATGTCGTCTTCTGTCATGGAATTGAGCAACCCTTCGGGCATCGGCGAAACATTCGAGAGGCGGCGGGAAACGATGTCGACTTTGGAAATATTCATGCGATAGAGATGCACCGGGTCGGTGATGATTAGAACCGTTTTATCGTCTTCCCCGATGACGCGGCCGGACAGGACCTCGTCATCCTTCAAGACCAGCAAGGTGTTTTTGTACTGGTCCGCCACCACCTTGGACGGCTCGATGATGGATTCCAAAATGGCTTGCGGCGTCATGCGGCTGCCGACGGCGGTGAGGTCCGGTGCAAAGGCCCCACCCAGATCGCCGAAACGGTGGCAGGTAAGACATTGCGCCTCGTTCAAGGCGCGCCGGCCTCTGGAAACAAAGCGGCGCGTTCGTAGTTTTGACAAGTGCGGCAGCAAGTCGTCCATCCGCCACGCTTTGACAAACGGGCGGGCGGGCTGGAGGAGGGGCTGGATCGGTGAATAGCGGGATTTAAGTCCGCCGGGAAGGCAGGCCGCCAAGGCGCGGCGCTCGTCCGGGGCCAGGTTGGCGGCGGCATCGTGCTGAAAGCTGTCCATGAACAAATCGAAAACCTCCCCGTTGTTGTAATTTTGGCCGACGTCTTTGAAGTATTGCAGGACCTCCGGGCGGTGGGGGCTGTTGGTGTGGGGTGAAAACAACCAGCCCAGATACTCCTTGTGCTGTTCCTGCGTCCAGCCGTTGGTGAGGTTGCGCAAGGCCATGGCAAAGTAAATCTTTTCCTCCCCGGTTGGCGCGTTGGACAACAAGGCCAGGGTTTTTGGGATGGCGTCGGGGGCGTTGAGATAAATCATGAGCTGGGACAATTCATGATTCAGGCTTGCGGCGGGCGACGGATAAAGCGGGCCGAGTGTTTTGACGACCCGGGCGGCCAGATCGGCGGAGGGGCGTCCCTGCCAGATGAAACTCAGTTCCATGGCCCGCAATTCCAACAAGGTTTGCTCCCCGTTCAGGCGGGCCGGCGGAAATTTTTCCAGCGCGGAAAACAAATTTGACTGGATTGGCGGCGGCCCGCGGCGCGCGAGGGCGAGCAACGCGGTCAACCCGCCGTACGTGTTGGTCTCCGTCAACGCCCGGTTTTCCCAGGTTTCAACGTCCTGGGATTCGAGCGCGCCGCGCGCGGCAAAACGAATCCACCGGTCCGTGCTGCCCAGGGCCGGCCAGATTACATTCAGGGCGTTCGGATCGCTGTTGCCCTGAAATGTCTCCAATTGACGGCGCAACTGGCGGGCCTTGGCGGCGGCATTGTCCGCCGCCCGGCGGCGCGCAGTTGGCGGCGGCGGAGAAGCGGCGGGGCCGGTGTAGGTCAATCGGTAGAGGCCGGAGTGCGCCGTGCGGCCCCCGGTGATGAAATAAAGGGCGCCGTCGCGGCCAAATTCCATCGCAGTCACATTCAACGGGGTTCCCCGCAGAATCGTTTCCATGGTGGCGTCGTAGGTCGCGCCGCGCGGAGTCAAGTGAATGGCCAATATGCGTCCGAACATCCAGTCCGCCACGAAAAGGGCATCACGGTCGGATGGGGGAAAGACGCAGTTCGTCGGGGCAAACTTCGCTCCGGTTGGCGCGCCGAGGCCGACGCTTAGGGCAGAGGGCAGGGTGTCTTCATAATAATCGGGCAACACCGCGCTGCCTTGCCGGAAGCCGTAATCTCCCCGGAAAATATAATGGTAAATCCGGGTTGGCCGATACCAGGGCAGCCCCATATCGCGCTCGGCGTCGTTGTCGAAACCGAACATCTCGCCATCGGGATTGAAGGCCACCTGGTAAATATTGCGGCCGCCGGCGGCGAATAATTCGCCATGCTCCCCGTTCAAATCCATGCGCAAGACAAACCCTCCTGTTGGCGGAAGGCCGAATCCAAAACCCAATGGGTCGTCCTCGGGGCGCAATAATTGATCGATGGCATAGCGCTGCCCGATTGATGCGGGCGAAACGTCCGCCGGGAACTGGGTGTGGTCGCCGCAAACGAGATAGAGTTTGTCATCCGGCCCGACGATGATGTCGTGCGCGCCGTGTTCGGCCATGGTGATCGGCATGTTCAGAGGACGCAGCAGCTTGGGTTTGCCATAGATGCCGCCATGATCGCGCATACGGTACACCCCCCAGCCTTGGGGGCCGTCGCCGTCAACAAAAAGGCTGTTTTTGGCGTAAAGCAGTCCCATGGCTGAACCGACGGGTTGGGGCAATTGTTCCGTTTTGGCCAGTTTGCCGCGCGAAAGGGTCAAACGCAGCAGTGGGCCGGGCATTTGGGGGGAGACAATCAGGCGGCCCTGCGGATCGATGGTCATTGAAATCCAGCTTCCCTCGTTCGTGCCGGCCATGTAAAGAAGGCTGACCTTATAACCGGGCAGGGTGCGGATTGCGTCCGGCAGGGTGACTTGGGCCGGGTTGAGCAATTCCTGCCGCATTTTCAGGTATCTGGCCACTAGAAACGCCGCCACACCCAGCAGGATCAATGCAAAGACCAACAACTCACGCTGGCGGGATTTTAGACTGTTCATGCCGGATTTAGCCAAGGCTCAATTTCGGCCGGCATATTAGCCGGCAGGGGAGGAATCACGAGAAAGAAATGAGGTGTTTGACCGTTTCACCTTGCAGGCGCGCGGGCGGATTTGCTATAGATGGCCCAACTTATGGCGGCGATTGGACGTTTTCAAAAGGGCGGAGAAATTTTTTATGCGAAGGTTGTGGACGGCGAACTTTACCGTCTGCAGGGGGACGTTTTTGGCGCGCCATCCTTTGATAAAAAACCGACGCCCATCAAAGGTTTGAAGACGTTGACGCCGGTCTGCCCCTCGAAGATTGTGGCCATCGGGCTTAATTACGCCGATCACGCGCGGGAACAGAACAAGCCGCTGCCCAAGGAACCGCTTTTTTGGTTCAAGGCTCCGACATCCGTTTTGCCGGATGGCGGCAAGATCGAGATCCCATTCCCAACCCATCGCACCGATTACGAGGCGGAACTGGCGATTGTCATCGGGCGGCGTGTGCGCAACGTGCAATCCGGGGCGGCCTCGCGCTATATTTTCGGTTTTACGGCGGCGTTGGACATCAGCGATCGCACCATTCAAAATTCGGAAAGCCAGTGGGCGCGCGCCAAGTCGTTTGACACCTTCACGCCGCTGGGGCCTTTTGTGGAAACGAAATTGGACCCGCACGACCTGGCCATACAACTTTTTCAAAATGGTCTGTTGCGGCAGAATTCCAACACCAACCAGCTTATATTCGACTGCGCCAAGCTGGTCAGCTTTGTCTCAACCAATCTCACCCTCCTGCCCGGCGACGTCATCATCACCGGCACACCCAGCGGCGTCGGCCCGATTCAATCGGGAGACCGTCTGGAAGTGCGCATCGAAGGCCTGACCCCGCTGGTTAATTCGGTTAAGTAAAAATTTATGCGTTGGACCCAGGGATTTATTCCCACATTGAAAGAAACACCGGCGGAGGCAGAAATCCTCTCGCACAAGCTCCTGTTGCGCGCGGGTTTGATCCGCAAGCTCACGGGCGGGCTTTACACTTTTCTCCCGCTTGGCCTGCGCTCGCTGCGCAAGGTCGAACAGATCGTGCGCGAGGAAATGAACCGCGCCGGCGCGCTGGAGGTCCTCATGCCCGCCTTGCAGCCGCCCGAAATCTGGGAGCGCAGCGGACGCTACGCCACGGCCCAGGGCGTCTTTTTCAAGGTGCGGGACCGCGCCAAGAAGGAATGGATTCTCGGCCCGACCCATGAGGAGGTCATCACCACTCTGGTGGCCGGGGAATTGAGTTCCTACCGCCAGTTGCCCAAGAATTTTTACCAGATTCAAACCAAGTTCCGCGATGAAATCCGCCCCCGCTTCGGCCTGATGCGAGCCAAGGAATTCATCATGAAGGACGCTTACAGCTTCGATTGCACCGACGAGGCCGCGCAGATCAGCTATCAGAAAATGTACGACGCCTACACCCGGATTTTTCAGCGGTGCGGGTTGAAGGTCATGCCGGTCGAGGCCGATACCGGGGTCATGGGCGGAAAATTCTCCCACGAATTCATGGTGCCGGCCGAAACGGGCGAAAATGAGGTGGTCTATTGCGACGGCTGCTCTTATGCGGCCAACATCGAAAAGTCGTCCAGTTGCGCCTACCCCGGCGAACCGGCTTCGCCCGCCGTCGCGCTTGAGAAATTTGCCACGCCAGGAGTGGTCACAATCGAAAACCTGTCCAAGCCGCCTTACGGAGTTTCACCCAGGCGCCAGATCAAGACGCTGGTTCAGCTCGTGGAAAACAAGCCGGTCCTGATTCTGTTGCGGGGCGACCATCAATTGAACGAAGCGAAACTGACCGGCACACTTGGCACGGCCACGTTCCGTCCGGCGGAGGCGGAGGAGATTGTTGCGGCCTTGCACGCCCATCCCGGCAGTTTGGGCGCGGTTGGCGTGAAGGATTTGCCGGTCTATGCCGATGAAGCTTTGCGCGGCTCATCCGACATGGTGACGGGCGCCAATGAGGACGGATTCCATTTCCGCCACGTCGAAATCGAACGCGACATTCAGGTGACCAAGTGGGCCGATTTGCGCCTGACCCAGGCGGGCGAGGCTTGCGCGAAATGCGGACAGCCTTTGAAAATCCGCCGGGCCATCGAAGTGGGCCATGTTTTCAAGCTCGGCACCAAATACAGCGCGGCTTTGCAGGCGCTCTTCCTCGACGAGGAGGGGCATCAGCGGCCCGCCATCATGGGCTGTTACGGCATCGGCGTCACCCGCACCTTGCAGGCGGTCATCGAGCAGTGCAACGACAAGGACGGCATCATCTGGCCCGTCAGCGTGGCCCCGTTTACGGTTTGTTTGACACCGCTGAGCGTGGACCCGAAGAGTCCCGTCATGCAGCTTGCGCTCAAAATTTACGACGAACTGGTCGCGCGCGGGGTGGAAGTCATTCTGGACGACCGCGATGAGCGTCCGGGCGTCAAATTCAAGGATTCCGAGCTGATCGGTTTTCCGCTGCGCATCGGGATTGGGGAAAAATCACTGGCCAAAGGCGGCGTGGAATTCAAGCCGCGCGGCGGCCAGATGGCCCTGGTCAATGCGGCTGAGGCGGTGGCGAAGACGCTGGAGTTTTTGCAGGTTCGCTAGCCAGGGCGGTCGGAACACCCGACCAAAGAAATGATTGCAGTTCGGACAACTGGCGGTCGCCTTCCCACAAGGTGACGCGCCAGGCCGTGAGTGTGCCGAAATGTTTGAATTCGTTGCCGGTGATGTTGAATTCGGCCCAACTGGTGAACCAGCCGGTCTTACTGACCGGTTCATCGCGGACGATGGCATGGATTGAATTCGTCACCACTCCGCGCAACTCCGCCCGCAGTTTTAGTTTTTTCCAATCGACCCCCTTGGCTTTCCATTGCACTTGCAGGCGCAGGCCGGTGCGCTCATCCGGATGTTTGAACAGATAAAATTGATAGGCGTCCCGCTCGTATAAACTGGGGGAAAGGGATTGGCGTCCTTTTAGGTCGAGAAATTGCGGGAGGACCTTGCAGATCTTGCCCTCATCCGCCCGACTCGCGGCGTTTGACAGCAAAAAACACAACACGGCAAAAATGACGGCAAAACGTCGCATGACCGCAAACTACCGATTTTTCCCGAAAAGTAAATTTCCAAAATGCCCCGCGATTGGGCAGGATTTGCAAACTTTGCGGGGGTTACTTGCCCGCATTGCGCATGGCTCTGGCAATTTCCTCCGGGGTATGCGCCCGATTGCCCATTGGATCGATGATTGTTTGGGTGACGAGAACCATCCGCACTTTTTTTTCGCCCGAAGGTTGGTGGGTCATTACTTCTCCAAGCACCAGCGTTTGGCCGTCCCAAAGTTCGCAAATGCGGGAAGAAATTAAATTAGTGTTGTTGCCTCGGAGGCGGGTCGCAATAACCAAAGTTTTCATGGAGTATCCGTTCGATTTTACCGTGGATATGACATCCATTCCCCACCCGGAGGGTGGTTGTCCGTCTTGTGTGGCTATATGTGTTTGCCGCCCGCTCAGGATGGTGACTTTGGGGGCAAAAAGAAGCTTCGTGTCTGCACGTCGTTCGAGTGATGCCAATGCGGATCGGAATTGCTCGTCGTTGATTATGGTCGTGAATTCGCTCCCCGGCTTTGTCCACTCAAGTTGAAATTCTGCCGCCGGCACCTCGTCCATATCGATAAACTTTCCTTCGATTGTCAATTGCGGCAGCGAAGCGGGGAGCGCGTCCTTGACGATTATGTTGGTGGCGGGCGTTGCGGGCGGGGCGTCCAAGGCGGCGAACATGAGCCGCGCGCCTGGCGACGTATGCCATGATTCCCGCACCTGGTTTTGCCATTGGTCTTCCTTTTGTCCTTGGGCGGATTGAAATGCCCCAAACAACAGCACGATGGCTGGCACAACAAAAATCGCCGTCGCAATCCTGGCTGCCGCGCCTGGCCGGCCCGATGCGGGAACGCCGCCGCCGTCCGAGATGCGGAGCAGCCGCTCCACCCGTTTTCCCAATTGCGAGCGAAACCCGCCGTTCACGCCGACCCAACCCCAGCCGCGCGCCGCCCTCATTTCCTGCGCGAGACTGACCAGGCATTTCGCCAGCGCGTCCGGGCCGTCCGGCACCAGGGCGGCAGATTCGTCCGCCACCAACTCTGCCGTGCTGTGGAGCGATCTTCGCGTCCACCAAACCAGCGGATGCCACCACAACAGCGCGCCCGCCAAATCCGCCAGCAAAAACCATATCGGGTCCATGGCGGCCAAGTGCGCCAGTTCATGCGCCAGCACCGCCTCCTGCTCCGCCACGCTCAATTTCGCTTCAAAGTCCGGCGGCAATCCCACCACCGGCCGCAAAATTCCGAACGCCATCGGACTGATCGCTTGCGGCATCCGCAGCAACGCAACCTCCCGGCGCAGACCCACGCATTTGGCGACGGACGCAACCCGGTCCCGCAAAATGGGGTCGAATATTTTTTGGCGCCGGCGCAAGATGAGCAAAAGAAATTGCGCCACACCCATTCGTCCCAGCACCACGACCGTTCCCGCCAGCCAAACCCACGCCGGCCACCACATTGCGTCCGGCGTCGGCGGATGATTCAAAACCACTGCCGCCGCGCCATGCGCCATGGGCGCTTTGTCCCGCGTGACGACGAGGTTTGATGCGTTTGCTTTCTCCATTTTCCGTCCGAGCAGAAAAACCGCCGTTCCCTGGCCGAATCCAGTCCACTCCGAAACCGGCAATAACAGGAGGCAGACAACGGTGATTTGCCATGCCGTCCGCTGCCAGATGGCAGGGCGGAAAAAGCGTTGCGCCATGTAACCGAGCGCTGCCAGGCAGCAGACTTCCGCGCCCACCACGGCCAGCAAATGGGACCAAAATGTCAGATCGGGAAAACTCATAATCCTTTCTTTCTTTTTGCGATGAGCGCCTCCAGCCGGGTCAATTCTTCCCGGCTGATTTGCCGGGTGATTAATAAATGCGCGATCATGTCCGCCAGGTTGCCTTCAAAAAGCCGTTCGATGAAATGGGATGAAATCTTGCGCGTCACCTCTTCGGCCTTGATGGCGGGGCGATAGAGGAATTTCCGTTCGATTTGGCGGTGGCGGACCAGTCCGCGCGCCTCCATTTTCCGCAACATCGTGGCGATGGTTGTGTAGGCCAGGGTCTCTTCCGCGGACACGGCCTGATGCACATCCGCCACCGTGGCCTCGGCGCGTTGCCAGAGTATTTTAAGGATTTTGAGCTGCAAGTCTCCCAGCCGATATACCTTGGATGGAGTCATAACATTACCAAGATAATATTACTATGGTAGTAGTTGCAAGCAAAATTTTTTCCGTTTTTCGGACAGGAAACAAATTGCCGGGCGGCACTTCCTATTTTGATTTGTCCGGCGGGGTGGGGGTGGTCATCGGGGGCGGCGGGGTTGCGGCGTCTTTCAACGTCTTAAACGGATGCAACAGTTCCATGATGACGCGCGGGACGAATACCGGTTCCATGACCGGATTTTGCAGCGTCCCTTTTATGTGATACTCAAATAATTTGCTGACGGGCGAGAAAACCGTGCTGAAAATCCGCCCGAACATCGGCATGTCGCGCAATAAGGCGGCTTCAACCCGCGCATTGATCTCTCCGTCCATCGTCACCGATCCCCGGTAATTAAGCCGGAAGGCGGAGGAATGGATGGACAGGTCCTCGCTCGTCACCGCGCCGTGGGCGATGACAAAGGAGGCCGTGGCGGAGCGGGCGCGGCTGTTGCCGGCTCCCGGCGCGATAGCGTCAAGCACGGGCGACAGCAGCCCGAAGGGTTTGATGTCCCAGAGCAGCGCGTCATACACCCGGATGTCGCCGTGGCCCCGCCAGTCGTTCCGGTCCGCAGTGATGGGGCCGGTCAGGGCGATGTCGCTGTCGAAGCGGCCTTCCACCTTGTTGGTTTTGCCCGTCAGCCCCGTCATGAGGGCGGACAAATCAATATTTTGGACGGAGAAATTGGCGTTGAAATCCGGCTGGCCACCCGGCTTGCTGTCAAATATAATCCATCCCGTCGCCGACCCGTTGTAAGGGGTTGCCGTGATGCGGGTCACGGCCACCCGCGATCCCGTCCAATCCACCGTTCCGGCGACGCGGCCGGCCTCGAGCGCCTCGTAATGGACGGGGGTGGCGCCGATCAGGAAATGCAGGTCAACGTCCAGCGCGTTGGTGAGGGAAAATGAGCCGGAAACCGACACGGAGGGCGGCGAGTCGAAGCGCAGGTGTTTCAGGAAGTCGGGCGAATCAGCCTGAAGCAGGCGGTTGAGCAGGGTGGGGTCGAGGCGGCCCGCCGCGTTGGTCAGGCTGGCCACCTGCCTGCCAAAATCACACTTGGACCACGGCAGCCGGGCGTGGAATTGGCGGTTTGACACCGAAAGGTCGTTCACGATCAGGATCAGGTTCGTGTAGTCCGCCCCGGCGTTCAAAAAAGCCACCGGTTCGCCGCGCACCACAAAATTCGTGGCCCGGACGGTGGCGGTAAAACCAACGCCCCACGGCGCCTGCCAGCCTCCGTGGATTTCCGCGTGGACGACGGGCGGCTGCCGGAAGGTCAATTTATCCAGGATATGCTCCCGTCCGGGCGGCAAAAGCGGGATGGCGGCCTTCGGGTCCAGACGGCTATCAATAATATACTTAAAACCCTGCGGGGCGCTTGTGTAATCCAGGTCGATCTCGCCGTCGGGCCGGTCCGCGTGCAAACGGGAAACGTGCCAGCAACGGTCCGCATAAGCGACGTGGCCCGATGCCGAACGGACCGGCATTCCCCGGAACGCCGCCGATTGCGTGGTGAAATCCCCCGCGATTTGGAGCGACGCATCCATGGCGGCGGCCGGGTCGGCCGGCGGATTTTCCCAGGAGGGCAGGATGACGCGCAAGCTGGCGTTGACCTTGGGCGCGTTGCTCCATTCCAATTGCGCCAGCCATTCCCGCGCCGGGCGCGAGAGCAACCGCGCAATCGCGTGCGGATCAAAGTCGGCCGTGCCATGGCCGTGGAATTCACGCGAGGCGACGTCGAGATTGCCTTCCGCGTCGATGTGTCCGTCGTAAAGTTCGCCCCGGAAATTTTCCAGCGTGAGCAGGGGGGCGCGCCAGCGGCTCGACCAGCTCAGATGGTGTATCTGGAGCTTGGGGCTGACCATCTCGCGCGTTTCCGCGTGGCCGTTGAATATCCAGGGGGCGATCATCCGCCACGGTCCGTAACCGGCCATGTTGGCGGGCGTTTCCTGGGCGCGGACGGCTTCGCCCTCCAGGGTGATTTCGCGGGCCGTGCCCCAACGCGATTGCGCGTTGACCAGGTGCAATTCGCCGGAGGCCAGCACAGGCAGGAAGTTCGAGGCAGCCAGTGTGGCGGCGCCTTTCCACGAAACTTGCGCCGCTTCGCACTTGTCGCGGCCGGCGATTTTACAATCCGCCGCGTCCAGTTGGACTTGGGTTTCAAAATTGGAATCCGGTATCCGGGCAAACGCCAGTCCGGCGGAAAGGAGCCGGCTCCGACCCCACGGGGTGTCCGGATTTTCGGCTGAGCATTTGACTTGCAGGAAGGTTTGGCGTCCGGGGTCCGACAACCGGGCGCAGGCCCCTTCCACCGTCAGCGCCGTCGCACGGCCCCACGGGGTCCGGACTTCGGGCGCGCGAAAATTCATTTCCGCGTGGAAAGTGTTGATGTCGCCTCCATCGGCTCCGGTTTCGATTTGTAGGACGGGGGTTCCGTTGAAATGGATTTGGCGCGCGATGCGCTGGATTTGCCTCAGGTGCGCCTCAAACGCGCCGTTCGTGACGCCGCCGCCGCCCAGCGGAAATTTCCAGTCGCGCAACTGGCTGACGTGCGTGATGCCGCCGATGACATCGAGTTGGATGCCGAGGAAAAGGCCGCGGCAGGTTTCGAGGCGGGCGACATCATTGGAATAAAATTGCAAGTCAAGGGCGACGTTGTTGAGCACGAGCGCATCGCCTTTTTTTTCCGAGACCGGAAGTTCCAATTGGGCGGACGAGACCAGGAGTGAACGCACGTTCACCTGGGAATGGAGCAACGCATCCCAACTCAACTCCAATTCCGCGCGGCGGGCGGAGAGTCGCGGGCTTAGTGGCTGATGGAAGCGCTTGAACGCCGCATCCTCGATGATGACCGATGGCCCGCGTCTCCAGCCCAACTGCATGTTGCTGAATTCGGCGGTGATGCCGTGCGCTTCCAATCGCCGCAGCATGGGCCGTTTCACATAGTCCGGCAATCCAACCAAATGCAGGTAAGCCACCGCCGCCACCACCACGAACACCGCCAGCCAAACCGTTATCCTGCACCACCGGAAAACAGACCAAACGCGGCGCACGATCGGATTTTGGAAAAACGATGCCATGCCTTGGTGGTTAGTGGTAATAGCGCATTGCCGTCGGAATGGTCATGACTGTGTCCACAAAATTTTCGTATAAATCGACTGGAAATTCAAAAATAAGGCGTTGCCCGTCCTTCACCACTGACGCGTAAGGGTAAGAGTAGGGCGAGCGGTTTCCGAATTCGATTTCCAGAGTTTCCTTGCGATCGCCGCGTTTGACTTCGAAGGATAAACTCAAGTTCGTTTTGGCAAATCCGAATCGCGGCAGGTTGGTCTCTCCCACGCCGCTCCAATAGACTGCGCGCAGTCCACCCAGCCGATGCACTCCTTCTTCCAACTGCAGCCAGTTGACCTCCGGCCCGCTGGAACCCGGCGCAAAAGTCCATTCGCCGTTCGGATCGCGCAGGTATTCCCTGGTCGCGCCTTGTTGATGGATGGTCAGGCTGACCACGTTGCTGGTGCCGAACGACCAGACGCTCCGGTCACGCATTTCCCAGGCGGCGTGCGGCAGGCGGCCGAAATCATCGGGATTGATCGCGTTCACATTTTTTTCGTCAGCGCGCCGCTCGAAAATCCGGCCGCTTTTGTTCGCCCCAAACTCGATTCGCGCAATGACGGAATGGCTCGCGCCGCCCGCTTGCAACGTATATCGCAAGAGCGGATGCTCCAATCCGTAGGCCGCCAGATCCGTTGCCACCGTCTTCTCGGTTTGTGTCGTCATGTTGGTAAAGGCGGCCAGCCAGTCCCGCATCAGAACCGCATCAACCGGGAAGGTCGTTCCATCCTGTGCCTGCCATTGTCCGTCGCTTTGTTTTTGGACGCTGAACCGTTCCCCTCCTTCGCCCTGCACCTGGATGGCGGCGATGGAGCCGGGCGGCACGCTGATCAAATGATAATCCAGGAAATTGGAATAGGCGTTTTGCCAGGCTCGCACCGGTTCGCGGGGGATGATGACAATGTTGCTTGGATCCTGCCGTCGCGCGAAAGCGAAGTCGGGATAATTGCTCAAGGTCAGGCCCATCTGCAATTCCGCGGCCAGGTTTGTGCCTTGCCAGAACGACAAATCCAGATTCGGCGTCTCGGGCGAGGTTTGCAATCCGTACGGTTCCAGATCGGCTTTGGGGTTGTCAGAAACAAATTGCCGCGCCCGCAATTTGTCCAATTGTTCCAGCAGTTGGTTGACTTTCGCCGTGTCCGCCCGCGCCACGACCGGGTTGGTCATCATCCAGAGGTTGTTGGTTGGATTGCGCTCCAGATCAAATTCTTTTCCAGTGGAACGCACCTGGATGAATTGAAACGGCGTTTGCGCCAGATTCAGCAAAGCCGGGTCGCGCCATTGATCCTTGTCGGACGGCACCAATTGCAGGAAGGCCGTGTTGACCAGGTAAATATCCGGGTTGCCCACCACTTCCAAAAACACCTGGTCGCCCGCGATGGCGGATTGGCCGATGAGAATTTTGTGCGCCCCGCCGGGACCGCTCACGGCAATTTCAACCTGCGCCTCGGCAAATCCGTATTTTTCCTGCGCCTCCGGCTCGTTTTTCAATTCCTCGGCCGTGATGCGTTCCTGCCATTCCAATTTGGGCAGCAACGCCAGCAACGCCTGGATCAGCCCGGCTTGGGCCGGGTAGGGGATGGGCCGGGTCAATTTCCAGCCGGGATTCGAACCTTCCGTTCGCACGGCGATGATTTCGCTGGCGTGTCGCGGTTTGATTTCGATGTTGGTTACGGATGAGGGATCAAAACCCGGCAGGATGATCCGGCTGGCGGCGCGCAGGTGTTGCGCGCGGATGGGCCGGTCCACCGTCCAAATGAGGGCAAAAAGGATCGCGGCTGCAGCCAGCAAAATGCCGGTCGGCTTCCAATTCATGTCCGCCTCCAGTACAAAGCAAAATGACTCACGATATCAGCTCCGTCGCCGCAACCACACCAACCCGCCCAGCAACAACACGCCGCCGGGCATTCCGACCAGGAGCAGCCAGCGGAGCGTGCGTTCATGCGCGGGGGTGATGTAGGTTTTGAATTCCTTGATCGGACGCGGCCCCAAGCCGCTCAACATCATTTGCGGCTGCTGCAAGAGCCAGCCCAAGGCCTGATGCGCGAAAAGATGATTGCCGACCGAGTCAATCGCCTGGTCGTCCAGAAAGTCCGAGTCTCCCGCCACCACGATGCGCGTTCCCCGCCCACCCGGCGAGTTGACTCCTTGTATGTCGCCTTGCTCCACCGCCGCGAGCAAACCAAAGGATCCGCGTTGTTTGAACTCATTGCTGCCTTGGGGACTCGTCGCCGCCAGAATCGTGATTTGCGGCGCGCCCGGTATTTTTGACTGTTCCCCCCAGACTTCCCTCGGCAATACCATCATCAGCGGCATCCTGTTTGTGCCGCCCGCGAGGGGGTCCATGATGACATGCGTGCCCAGTTTGGCCGTCAAAAAGGTTGTGTCGGTGATTTTGAAATTTTCGTCTAGTTCCCTGATCCGGTTGTTGTCGTTGCCCAGGTGAATGCCCCAATCCATCAGGACGGATTCCAGGCCCGACCGCACGGTCAGGAGGGCCAGCAGCCGTCCGCCTTGTTTTAAATAAGTTGCGATCTTGGCCAGTTCTTCCACCGGTATTTTGCCTTCTTTCTCGCTGGCCGCCACGATCAGCAGCGCGCAATCCGCCGGTATCCTGTTCGTCCCTTGCAGGGAAAGCTTGGTCCAGGTGCCATTGTCGTCCGTTTTGATCATCGCCGCCAATTTGGAATAGCCGACATTTTCCCTGTTGTTTCCGGGATCGTTTTCACCGTGGCCGGTTAAAAAGCAGGCCTTCAACTGCCGCGGATTGCACACGTCATAAATGTCCCGGCTGAAATACATTTCTCCCAAATACGCGTTGCGCCGCACATATTTGCCCCGGCCCGTGATCAGATCGTTGTAATCGTAACTCGCCAGTTCCTTGGCGTACACCACTTTGGTCGCCCCCCCGCTTTCGATTTGCACGAAATCCTTCTCGCTCAAATTGGTTTGACCGGATTTGGTCAGAAATTCCTTCGCCGCCCCGATTTCCCGGTCATAGTCCAGTGTGTGGACGTGGATATAACGCGGACAGGCTTGCTGATATTCGGTCAGCAAGGCTGCGGTCAGCCCGTAGATTTCCTCGTTTTGGCCGTGCGGCTCGAAAAAGATCGTGATCTCCACGTCGTTGGTCAGGCTGTCCAACACATGAACCGTTTGCTCCGAAAGTTTGAAGTCCGAATCGCGGTCCATGTGGAATCGCTTGTAATGCCCCCCTGCCACGTAATTGACCATCACCACCACGGCCAGCGCCGCCGCCGCCGCCAGAAGCAGGTTCAGCCAGTTGAGCAGGCGTCGCCCCTGGGAAAAACCGGAATTGGAATGATCGGGCGTGGCCATGTTATTTCCAGCGGCGGCTTTCGACCGCCCGGTGGGTTAAAAATAAAAAGAAGAATGTAGCTGTCAAATAAAATACGATGCAGCGGGTGTCCACCACTCCGCCCGCAAATTCCTGCATCTGCCGCCGCACGCAAATGCTGTTCAGGGTTTCAACCTGCCAGGTCTTGTGCAGCGCCGCTTCGTCCGCCAGGAAGCTTAACAAAAAAAACGCCGTTCCCACGGCAAAGCTGGTGACCGCCGCCACGATCTGGTTGCGGGACAGCGCCGACGCGAAGCAGCCGATCGCCATGTAAAGCGAGCCGAGCAGGAAAATCCCCAGGTAGGTGCTGCACAATGTTCCGCCCTGCACCAGGTTTGATCCGTTCGTGAACGCGTTGAGCAAAAACACGCATCCGAGCAGCGGCAGCCACATGATCATGAAAAACACCAGCGCGGCCGTGAATTTCGCCATCACCACCGCCATATCCCCCACCGGCGCCGTCATCAGCGTCTCATATGTTCCCGAAGACTTTTCCAGCGCGAACAGCCGCATCGTGATCAGCGGCGCCGAAAAGAGCAGGATGATCCAGAAGAGGAGGTTCAGGAATATTTCCGTGATGGGCATGGGGATTGATTCCCCCTGCAATTTGTCCAGCAACGTGTAAAAACTGATCCCCATCAGAAAAACCGCCCCGGCAATCACGATGTAGCCGATCCACGAAAGAAAAAACGTCCCCAATTCCCGCCGCGTCAGTGTCAGATAGGCTTGCATCAAAATTTCTCTTCCTCGCTCTCCGGACGGGTCAGACGGATGTAAATATCTTCCAACGAATGGCGCACGCGGCTCAGTTCCCGCAGTTTCCAGCCCCGCTCGCTCACGAGCGCAAAAATCATCGCCCGCAAATCCTGCCCGCCCGCCCCGGTCAGCGCGCAACGGTGATACCCGTGATCCGCGGTGACGATGCTGAAGCTGGCCACTTCCGGCATTTGCGCCCAGCAGTTTTTCAAATCTTCCAGAGGCGCGGCGATTTCGGTGATGATCTTCCCGCCCTTCATGGTGTTTTGCAGGTTGTCGGGCGAATCCGCCGCCAGGATTCTTCCTTCCCGCATGATCAGCACCCGGTTGCACGTCATTTCCACTTCCGGCAAAATGTGGCTGGAAATCAACACGGTGTGCTGGCCGCCCAATTGTTTGATGAGCTGGCGCACGGCCCGTATCTGGCTCGGATCCAAACCGATGGTCGGTTCGTCCAGTATGATCAATTCCGGTTCATGCACCAGCGCGTCCGCCAATCCCACCCGCTGCCGGTAGCCTTTGGAAAGCTGGCCGATGATTCTTTTCGACACGTCGGCCAATCCGCATTGCGCGGTGACCGCGTCCACCCGTTGCCGCGACCGCGTATGGCCAAGGCCTTTCAGTCTGGCCCGGAATTTCAAATATTCCCGCACCCGCATCTCCGGGTGCAGCGGGTTGTTTTCTGGCATATACCCGATCCGCCGCCGCACTTCGTCCGCATCCGCCAACACATCCAATCCCGCCACCCGCGCCGTGCCCGAGGATGCGGGCGTGAAACAGGACAGGATGCGCATGGTCGTGCTTTTGCCCGCGCCGTTCGGCCCGAGCAATCCCACGATTTCCCCGCGTTCCACCGTGAACGACACTCCTGCCACCGCAGTCGTTCCCGCGTACCGCTTGGTCAAATTTGTAACTTCAATTATCATGCGCTTGCCTCGTGACCCGATCAGAGGCTTACCTCAGTTTAACCGTCACGACTTCCTCTTGATAGCCTAAAATCAGGTCGCCTCGCGTTTGCGGCACAAGGCATGAAAGATCGGCCAATCTTCCTTTCTGCAGTCGCGATAGGGCGGCAAACACGTCAAGCTCGCTGCGGATCCGCCGTTCGCCCACGCCGTTGAGCACGCAGTATTTTTCCAAACCCGCTGCCGCCGCCGCGCCCCCTTTTTCCACCCGTGCCACAAACAAACCCGCCTCCGTCCCGCCCAACGGCCTCAAGCCGAGTTGCGCGGACAGTTCCGGCGTGATGGGTTGCAAATCCACTCCCAGCCGCTGGCGGAACAACGTTCCAAAAGGAACCAGCGGTACCGTCAGGTCGCGCTGTTTCCCGTCGCGCCTAACCGTCAAAACAAAATTTAAATCCGGTTCCTCCCGCAACCGCCGGTTGAATTCCATGAAGTCCGCCGGCTTTTTCCCGTTCACTTGTTCGATCACGTCTCCCGTCAATAGTCCCGCCTGTCCGGCCGGGCTGTTGCTCTCCACCGATTCCACCACCAGCGGCAAATCCACTCCCACTCGCGCTCCAAACCAGCGCGACGCCGTTTCGGGATTGAACATATCTCCCAACGCTCCCCGCACTTCCTTGATCGGGATGGCAAAGCCGATGCCTTGCGCTCCTTCCAAAATAGCCACATTGATCCCGATTAACTCACCCCGCAAATCAATCAGCGGACCGCCGCTGTTGCCGGGATTGATCAAGGCATCCGTTTGCAGCCAGTTTTCCATGCTCAAATCTTCGTTCGTCTTGGCCGGCGCCCGGCTCTTGGAACTCAGGATGCCCCGGCTGACCGATTCGCCCAGCCCAAACGGATTGCCCAGGGCCAGCACCGTCTCGCCCAGCAATAAATCATCATTCCGCGCAAATTTCACCGCCTTGAATTTCTGCCCCTTATTCTTCGGCACGATCTTGAGCAAGGCCACGTCCTGTTTTGGCGTCACCACATAGACGTGCTGCACTTCATAAACCCCGCCCCCCGCCGCCTCTGAAAGCGTCACATGGATGCGCGCCGCCCGGTTGACCACATGCAGGTTCGTCAATAAATAGCCGTCGTCCGAAATAATCACTCCCGACCCCAGCGCGCTGCGCGAGCGCGACCCGTAAAACAGTTCCTCAATCGGATTGCGCGCCTCCGCCACGCTTTCCGTGGCGACGTTCACCACGCAAGGCATCACATCCTTCACCGCCTGCACAATGGCATCGCGGCGGATGTCCGCATCCGGCATGGCCGGCGTCGCCGGGATCAGAAAAGCCAGACCCAGCGCGCCCACGACAAAATTCCGCCGCCACCGCCGTCCCGTAAAACGACGACTCACCACAAGCTTATATACGTTGGATAACTGCAAACCTTGCAAAGCCTTCTCTTTCCTCCCCATCCTCGCCCAAACCACCCGCAAAAGCAATGCTGACGCGCACTTGAAATCAATGCGCGAATCGACTTGAATTAAAAGATACCGGAAATCGGTGGAAATGAACACGGTCAACGCATGACTCGCGCCTTTTCACCGGCAATAATTTTCCTTCGAACCGAATTTTCTTGGAAAAAATGCCGCACCACTCGCATTGAGGGCTGCAATGCGGGTAGTGGAATTATGATGCGACGCGTATGCGAGGGGGTAAGTGGAAAGCAAACTTTTTTACGGAACCTGGAATTGTGAGTCAAGGAGTGCGCCGGCAGGTATGGTCGCAGGGCAGGCGTCGAGAAATCAAAATTGCCATTCAAAGTCTTTCTTGACGACCAGCCGTGATTTCAAAAGCGCAGGCACAATTCTGGAAGTGCCATAATTCTACCTCCGCCCTCCGGCCATCAATCCCGCGCCGTCCGGATCGTGCAATCATTCCGCCGCTTCGGATCCAGCGTCAGTGACGTTTCCTCCTTGTTGCCCGTCCATTCAAGATGCGCCGCGATCTTTTGACACGCCGCGTCCGTCAGCGGTTCCACCCGCAGCCGGGCGGTCTTTCCGTCTGAGGCGATTTTCAGTTCCATGCTCAATTTCCCGAAGGGCGTGGCGACGTCGTGCAGGCAGGTGACCATGCCCGGCCGCGTCCATTCCGGCGGCAGACCTTCCAATAAGTGCAACTCATCCCCGCGATCCACTTCCAGCAAATGAACCGTCAGCCGGATGAACTCCGCGCTCGCCCAATTGTGCGGCATGTCGCCCACTTTCTGAAACGGCGCGCCGCGCAAGGACTGCTCCTCCCGCCAGTCAAGCACCGGCGCCGCGTGATTGGCGTAGGCGTAGAGAATTTGCGCCGCCTTGCGTCCGTGCCCCTCCCACAACCAGGCATGGCCGTAGAATGACGCAAAATAATTCCAGATTCCGTCCGCCTCCCAGCCGGTGCCATAGACCATGCCTTCTTTTTCGGTGGCTTGCAGCATCGCCAGATTACCCGCGACCAGTGGATCGTCCTGTGCGAATATCTGCCCCGGATAAACCGCGTGGCAGAACGCCCACTGCGCCCGTTGCGGCAACTCCTTCGCGCCGGCTGCCCCCATCAAGGTCGGCAGATAGACGTTGCCTCCGGCATCCTTGCGCAAATCCCGGGCCGCAGCCCGGCGGAACGTGGCCATGAAATCGTCGTATTCCTTTTGCCATGCCGCCGCCTCGTCCGTCCTGCCCAGCCACCGTGCCGCCTCGATGAACGAGCGCAGGCCGAGCAGATTCCAATAGTCGTTGGAGTAATCCACCCCGTTCTGAATTCCGCCGTCAATGATCCCGTGCGGCATCAACCCTTGATCCAGCGGCGTGTGCTTCGAACGCGCAATCAATCCCTTTTCCAGCACGGCATCCGGCTCCCGGTCCGTGCGCAATTCCCTGATGAACGCCGCGATGCGCTCCAGTTTCGGCCATTGCGATTCCAGCCACGCCTTGTCCTGGGTCAACTTCGCGTGCCGGACGCATGTCCACAGCACGATGCCGTTTTCCTTCCAATAACCGTATTTGTCCCGCATCACCTCGATGCGGCCGTCGGCTTTCTGGTGAGCCAATTCATAAGCCACCCCGCGCCGCGCCTGATCTCCCGCGCCCAACATCGCCGCCGACTCCAGCAAAAACGCCCCGTCCACAATCCAAAGACCACGATAACACGTCGGCCCGACTTGAAAGACCGGCGTTCCGTTTCTAATCTCCCGCGCCCGCCAGATGTTGCGAATCGAGGAATCGACCAAAGCCTGAATGCCCGCGTCGGGCACCTGCACGCGGCCAAACGGCAGCGCCGCCGTCTCCCAATATTTGACAGCCCGGTCGCGCGCCCCCTCCGCCTGCCGCAACGTCGTCATCGCGCCGCGCGCGCCATGGATCGCAAAAAATCGGACCGACCGGCCCGGTTTCACCGTCATGGCTTCCAGCGGCACCCGTTTATCCAGGAGCGGCCCGGTCATCTTGAGCGAACAGGTGACCGTTTCATTGTCCGCCAAAACCACGCATTGCCCGTCGAGCTTGCACCCCGATGTTGTCTCCACCACCAGTTCAGGCGCAAACGTGCGCGTCTCCTTTCCCGTGTTGGACACATCCACCAACACAACGTCATCCCGGGACGGACGGCGCTGGACAGATGGTTTGTTGACACGGTCGGTCACCGCAAACGCCACCTCGACAATTTCCAGGCCATCCGCCGCAAAGCGGGTGCGGACGATTGGCGTGCGCGGGATTGAAGATCCTGTTTCTGCCAGACCTCGCTGGCTTCCGCCACTACCGATATTTTCGTGCCGAATTCGCCTTGCTTATAGTTGTAAAGCAACGTCCCGCTCTTATCCACGAGCGACTTGCAAGGATCATCCGGCAGGCAAATCAGCGTCTGCCATTCTGGCGGCGAGTAACGAAAATCCACTGTGTCCGTGCCGCCGGCCTCCTCCGCCCGCGACAGAAGCGCGCCACCGAAAATTCCAATTACAGCCACCAACCAAATTTTTAATTTCATGAATTTATCTCCTCATGCGGCATTGGTTATCCGTAAATAATCCGTAAGAACTGGCATCCTTGGAGGCCGAATCACTTTCCGGATATGTCAAGCATGGCAAAGGCCCGTCCCTCATTCCGCAGGCTTTGTCATTTCACGATTGGTTTTCCGCCGCGTACTCCAGAAGAGCCAGCACAACCAAATGGAAAGCCCGGCGGCCGTGGCCGCAGCCGTGGACCAGGTATCATCCTTGTTGTTTCTCCGGTGTTAATCTTCAGCGCGGTATTCCAGGATTTCGCCCGGCTGGCATCCCAGCGTTTTACAAATCGCTTCCAGCGTGGAAAAACGGATGGCCTTTGCCTTGCCGGTTTTGAGGACGGACAGATTTTGCGGCGTGATGTCCACCGTTTCGGCTAGTTCATTCAGCCGCATTTTCCGCTGCGCCAGAACGACATCCAGATTGACGATGATGGGCATAAACTTAAATGGTCAAATCCTGTTCCTCTTGAATCTTGCGGGCTTCATCCATCACCCACGCGACAATGATCGTCAGGCAACCCGCCAGGAATGATGGCGAACTGATGATGTCCAGCGGTATTGTGGGACTAAGCGCCAAGGCTCTTGCTGCATACACGGGAAGGAAGGCGTTTAGCACCCCGTAGAACACCGCCAACTGTCCCATCCGCCGGATTTGCGAGACGTTTTCCGCCGAAAAAATGATGCCTTTTTCGTAAAGATTGAGCAGGCGATAAAACGCCATGAGTCCCAAAAGGTAAAGCGCGCAACAAATGCCTGTATAGGTTTTCACCACGGCGGGGACATCACGCCACGAATTAAAAGGTTGATTGTCTATACGGATGGAGGAATTGAAGTGGATTTGGCCTAGTCCACCCAGCAAAACCATCAAAAGCCCGATCACCACAAAATAAAGCAAAAACACCAGTTTCAAAATGCGGCTCAATTTTTTGATCCGGCTCAAACGAGGGTTAACATTTGCAGGAATTTCAGGCGTATTCATGATGTGGTTTGGTTTGTTTTATACGGTTAAATTCTGTTCCTCTTGAATCTTGCGGGCTTCGTCCATGATCCACGCGATCAGGATAATCACTCCTCCAACAAGAAATTTATCGAGGTATATATTCCCTTCGGGGAGTGCTAACAGCTCAAGAATCGCCTGGCCAAGTCCATCGCCAATGACCACGAGGCCCAGGAGTTTGATATAACGGACATTATCCGCCGCAAAATAGCTGCCGTGTTCATAAAGCCCCAAAAGCCGGTAGAGAAAGATCATCCCAAGACCGTCAAGGCATATACCCGTTACTCCGAGGAGAAGCACCGGCAGGGTCATGGCGTAGGGAAAATGATAAATTTGGTGGGGAGAAAAGGTCAGTGTTGCGGTCGTGCACTTGCCTGCAACGATGTGACAGCCCCGCAGGGCCATCACGGAATCCATCAAAGCCCAAAGCGAAATCAGCAGCAATATGATGGCGCCAAGTGCGACCACCTTGCGAAAAATCCGGCTGACGATTTTGATTCGATTCGCCCGGGACCCGGCCCCTGCGGAAGTTTTAGTCGTGTTCATGTGCGCCAGAATAGGCCAATAAATCCCGTTCTTCAACATTTATTTATCGAAAAACGATAAATAAAGCACGATCAACGCTTTTTTGCTCTGATCACTCATGGATTCCATTTGATGAATGATATTGGCGATGCAACGCTTTCGGCGCA
>CAZLEE010000023.1:30836-32338 GCA_964558455.1 uncultured Verrucomicrobiota bacterium
AATCCGTTTTTAAACTGCGAATCAAGGTTTGAACCGGGGCGGTGAAGTGCTACTGTGTATTTGAAGGGAACGCAATTATGAGCTTGATAGACGCGTACAAACAAAAATTGGAAGCGCAGATCCAGGAACACAAGGCCCAGATCGACGTGTTGAAAGCGCGCGCCAAAGTGGTCGCTGCCCAAGGCCGGATTTTGGGCAGCCGGGAATTGGCTGAGGCCGACGAGCAACTGGCTCAGATCAAAGCCAGGATGAATGAGCTTAAGGGCGCCGGCACCGACGCCATGGCCGACATCAAAACCGGCGTGAAAAAAGCCCTGGCCGATTTGAAGGTCTCCACCCAAAAGGCCGCGAAACATTTCAATGCTCCGCCGCCCGCCCAATCCGCCGCCCGGCGTCCGGCCCGTTCCAAGCCTGCCGCGCCTGCCGCGCCCGCCAAAACCGCGCCGCCGGAAAAACGCCCAACTGATTGACCCCCCGTGTTTTTTCGTAGCATGACAAGTTTCGGTCGGGCGGTGGGGCACGTTCAGCGTTATCGCACCATCATCGGGGTGTTTTTAAAATACGGCTACGGCGATCTGGCCGAGCATCTGCCGTTGCCCAGTCCCTATCGCCTGCCTTTCCGCAAAATGCGCGAAAGACAGGAGGCGATTTCCCTCATGTCCCAACCCGACCGGTTGCGCCAGGCATTTGAGGAACTGGGGCCGACCTTTGTCAAGTTGGGCCAGCTTCTTTCGACCCGCACCCTGTTGCTGCCGCCCCAGTTTATCGCGGAACTGGCCAAGCTCCACGATCAGGTGCCGCCCATTCCTTTTTCCCAGGTCCTGGCCGTGCTGGAAGCCGAATTGCGCCAGCCGCCCTCCAATTTTTTCAGCACGATTGAGGAGGAGCCGATCGGTTCCGCCTCCATGGCCCAGGTGCATCGCGCCGTCCTGAAGGACGGGACGAAATGCGTCATCAAAGTCCAGCGTCCGGGGATTGAAGCTGTCGTGCGGGTTGATCTCGAAATCATGGCCCACCTCGCTTCCCTGCTCGAAAAGCATGTGGAAGGATGGCGGGTTTACCGGCCCACCGCCATCGTGGCCGAATTTGCCAAGCGCATGGAGCAGGAACTGGACTTTGCGGCCGAGGCGGCCCACATCGGGCGCTTTGCCCGCCAGTTCGCCGGCGAACCCACCATTTACGTCCCGCGCGTCTTCTCCGAAACCTCCACCCGGCGCGTGCTGACTTTGGAACAGATTGATGCCATCAAGGTTTCGCGGCTCGATCTTCTGGACGGCGCGGCCCTGAACCGGAAGGAAATTGCCACGCGCATCACCGACCTGATGATGAAGCAGATTTTTGTCCACGGCTTCTTCCATGCCGATCCGCATCCGGGCAACATTCAAATACTTCCCGGCAACGTGATTTGTTTTTTGGATTTTGGCATGATGGGATTTCTCGATCTGCACACCCGCGAGGCGTTTGCCCGTTTCGTCATCAGCATCGCCCAACGCGATGAAGCC
>CAZLEE010000024.1:0-32240 GCA_964558455.1 uncultured Verrucomicrobiota bacterium
GGCAAAAAACCCCCTCTCAGCACCCCGAAGAATCAGTAATTCGGAATCGCCGTTTCACAACCGCCGCCCCGCCAGATTCCGCCAGGCATCGCGCCAAGGATGCCACCTTTTGCGCGAATTTTGACGAGGCCCCTGATTCGGGTCAGGCGGATCAACTGAGGATGCGTTTGCCTTCGGTGAGGAAGATGCCCTGGAAATTCATTTCCAGCGCCTGGGCGTTGGTGGCTTTGGCCAGCGCGTCCTTTTGCGTGACCTTGCCCTCTTTGACCAACTGGAACAAATGCTGGTTGAAATTAATCATGCCGTCTTCGTTGCCGGTTTCGATGGCGGCGCCGAGTTTTTCGAGGCGGTTTTCCTCAATCAATTTGCGGACGGTGCCGGTGTTGATCAGGATTTCCTGGGCGGGCGTCATGCCTCCGGAAACGGTTGGGGTCATGCGCTGACAGATGACGGCTTGCAAAGTGGCGGCGAGCTGACGGCGGATCTGGTCGCGCTCGTCGGGTTTGAAGAAGTCGAGGATGCGTCCGACGGCTTGGGAGGCGTTGGTGGTGTGGATGGTGGACAGGACAAGGTGGCCGGTATCGGCGGCGCTCATGGCGGCGGAAAAGCTGATGGCGTCGCGCATTTCACCGATCATGATGACATCGGGGTCCTGGCGCAGGACGGACTTGAGGCCGTCGGCCCAATTGGAGGTGTCGAGGCCGATTTCGCGTTGTTCGACGACGGATTGGTTGTCTTCAAAAACGTATTCGATGGGGTCTTCGAGGGTGATAATGTGTTTGCGGCTCTGGGCATTGATGTGCTCGATCATGGCGGCGAGGGTGGTGGACTTGCCGCAGCCGGTGGTGCCGGCGAGGAGGACGATGCCGCGGGGGGAAATGGCGATTTGCTTCAGGATTTCCAAGAGGCCGAGTTCCGCGAAGCTGGGCACGGCGCTTTTGACGTAGCGCATGGCAAGACAGGGTGTGCCGCGCTGGTAGAAGCAATTGGTGCGGAAGCGTCCGACGCTGGGCAGGTGATAGGAGAAGTCGCACTGATGCTCATGCTCGAGCTGGATTTTGGAGTGTTTGGGGACGATGTGGTCGAGCACGCCTTCCATCCACGGCACGGTGGGGAGGGGGGCTTCAATGGCGACGAGCCTTCTGTTTATGCGGAAAACAACGGGGGCGTCCACTTTGAGATGGATGTCGGATGCGCCGCCTTGGACGGCGGTGGATAAAATACGATTGAACGTTTCCATGTTGCTTATTCTAGGTGGAAAGGCCGGCCGGAATCCAGTCAGGAATATCCGAGGAGGCGGGCTTGGGAGAGACGGGTGACGTGGGTAAAGAGGACGGAAATCTGATAACCTTCATGGCGATTGCCGGAGCAGGCCACCACTACGCAAGTAAAATTGACTTTCTTGGCCGGGTTGGGTCCTTGCAGAGTGACGGTCATCTCGGTCCAGACAGGGATGGGGGTGTCATTGCGGAACTCAATTCCGTTTTTCCGGACGCAAACCGAGTCGGCGGGAAGAGTCAAACATTGGGTGGAACGCGGCTGCAAGCCGGAGGAACTATTGTCTATTTTTCTTGCGCTCATGGCTAGGAAAACGTAGCACCGAACCAAAGCGCGTCAAACGGAAGTGAATATATTTAAATATATTATTTTTCTTCCAGGGCTTGACAAATAAGAAAATGTGATAGTGGGTCACCACTCGATGACAGCGGTGCCCCAGGTCAGGCCGGCTCCAAAGACGATCAACAGGATCAAATCACCACGTTGGATGCGTTTGCTTTGCACGGCGTCGTTGAGGGCAATGACGACGGACGCGGCGGAGGTGTTGCCGTATTTGTGGACGTTGACGAAAACCTGTTCAGGAGCGGCGCCAAGACGCGCGGCGACGGCGTCAATGATGCGGCGGTTGGCCTGGTGGGGGATGATGCACTTGATCCGGGTAATATCAATTTCGCACCGGCGCAGGGCTTCGATGGCCGCGGCGTGCATGGCGTTGACGGCGTTTTTAAAGGTTTCCTTGCCGTTCATGCGGAGGAAATGCTGGCCGGAAGAGATGGATTCGTGGGTGGGGGGGCAACTGGAGCCTCCGCCGGGCATGCAGAGCAGGTGGGCGCGGCTGCCGTCGGAGCCCATGCAGGCGGTGAGCAAGCCGTGGGCGTTGGGCCGATTGCGCAGAATGGCGGCGCCGGCCCCGTCTCCAAAGAGGACGCAGGTGTTGCGGTCCTTCCAGTTGACGATGGAGGAAAGTTTGTCAGCCCCGATGACCAGGGCGGTGTTGTAAGTGCGCGACATGATGAACTGCTGTCCAACTTCGAGTCCGAAGATGAAGCCGGAGCAGGCCGCCTGGATGTCAAATGCCACGGCGCGGCGGGCGCCGATTTTATCCTGCACAATGCAGGCGGTGGAGGGAAACGGCATGTCGGGCGTGATGGTGGCCAGGACGATCAGATCGATTTGGTCGGGGGTGATCTTGGCGTGTTCCATGGCGTTGAGGGCGGCCTTGGCGGCAAGATCGGAGGTGAATTCGCCCTTGGCGGCGATTCTGCGTTCCTTGATGCCAGTGCGGGTGGTGATCCACTCGTCGGATGTGTCAACCATGCGCTCGAGGTCGGCATTGGACAGAATCCGTTCCGGAACGTAAGCGCCGACAGCGAGGATGGAGCAGGTGCGTCCTCTGAAATTGTAGTTGGCGCGGGGATTTTTGAATTTTTTTTGCGATGGCTTCTTCATATTTGGACGGCAGTGAGGCGCTCATTGGCTTGGGCGGCCTCGGTGCGAATGATGTCCGTAATGTGGTGTTCGGCGGCCTGGACAGCCTGGTCGATGGCGCCCATGATGGCGCGCTCACGGGAGGAGCCATGGGCTTTGAAAATGACGCCATTGAGACCAAGGAGAGGCGCGCCGCCGCGGACATCAGGGTCGGTGCGATGACTGATGGTGCGCAAGGCGCCCCTGAGGAGCAGGGCGCCGAGGATGCGCTTGGGGTTGCGGGAAACTTCGGCTTTGAGCCAGGAGGTCAGGCTTTTGGCGAAACTCTCCATGGTTTTGAGCACGATATTGCCGGTGAACCCGTCGCAGACCACGACATCGACCTCGTTGTTAAAGAGATCGTGTCCTTCGACATTGCCGATGAAATTGAGGTTTGCCAACTGGCAAAGGCGGCTGGCTTCCTTTGTCATTTCGGTTCCCTTGTTGGCTTCCTTGCCGTTGCTTAAAATACCGACACGCGGGCTGGCGCAGCCGAGTATTTCCCGCGAGTAAATGCTGCCCATGATCGCGAAATGGAGCAGGTGGGAGGGGCGACATTCGACGTTGGCGCCGACGTCGAGGAGGACAAATTCATTTAGGGCGGCAGGAATGACGGTGGCGAGGCAGGGGCGGTCCAAGCCTTCGATCGGGCGCAGGCTGATGGTGCTGGCGGCGACAATGCCGCCGGTGTTGCCCGGGGAGACGAGGGCATCGGCTTTGCCTTCCTTGATCAAACTGACGGCGCGGACGATGGAACAGTCCTTTTTGCGGCGCAAAGCCTCGACCGGCTTGTCGCTCATGGTGAGGACTTCGGTGGCGTGGACGATCCTGACCCGCGGATCATTCAAGCCGATGCGACGCACTATGGGGGTGATTTCATCCTCGCGTCCAACAAGGAAGATTTCGCTAATGGAGGGGTGAGATCGCAGGGCCATGCGGACCCCATCGATAACAACCCCGGGTCCATGATCTCCTCCCATCACGTCAACAGCCAGTCGCATAAATGAAAGAGCGCGGAAGAACCATTCCTCCACGCTCTTGAAGCGGGCTTAAGCGGTCGCTTTGACAGTGATGACCTGGCGGCCCTTGTAAAAGCCGCAGGCGGGGCAGACACGATGAGGCAGACAAGGCGCGGCGCATTGCGGGCAGGTGTTGCCCTTGATCTGCGGCAGGGTCAAATTGCTGTTATAGGCACGGCGCATGCGTTGACGACTGTGCGACGGTTTGCGTTTAGGTACTCCCATACATTTCTCTCTTTTTCAAAACTTCAGCTTGTTCAATTCTGACCAGACGGACGAACCCGGCGTCTGGCTGCCGCCTTTTTTTGGCTGGGCGCTTTTGCTATCTGCCCGATTGGGCAGTCCGGCGCAATCGGATCCACACAACGGATGTTGCGGATACTCAAGTAGAATATCTTCCCGGACAAAGGGCGTCAAGTCTATGCAATCGTCTTTAATTTTGGCCTTTTCCGGGCCTTCCAAAGGAATGAGGGCCACCCAATGCTCCAGCGCGAGCTGATACTGGAACGGTTTGAGACAGCGGGAACACTCGCAGTCGAGCGTGACTTCCAATTTTCCCTGCACCAAGGCGCCCTGGCCGGTTTTTTGGGCGGTCAGCTCATAATGCAAGGGTTGCCGGGCATGGATCAACTCGTCCGGGCAGTCCAGTTCCAACTCATTGAACGGCAACTGTCCGGCCAAGTTCAAATCCCCTCTTTCCAAATGACGAATGTTGACTTGCAATGGCATGATTCAATTCAACCGTCCTTTCGTTTTATCATCTGCTCGGTTTGCAATTTGAACTTTAGGGCCAAGGCGGTGCGGACGTGTTCGGGGACGAAACACTCGACATTTCCGCCCAAAGCGGCGATTTCCTTGATGATGCGGGAGCTGAGAAATGTATAGGTTTCCTTGGGCATCATGAAAATTGTTTCTACCCGCCCGTTCAGTTTGCGGTTCATCAATGCCAGTTGAAATTCAAATTCAAAGTCCGAAACGGCCCTTAGCCCGCGAATGATGGCCAGGCCTTGCTGACTTTCCACATAATTGACCAGCAAGCCATCAAAAGAGTCCACTTCCACCCTGGGGATGTCCACGATCGCTTTTTTCACCAGCGCGACCCTCTCCGGCAGGGTGAACAGGCCCTTTTTGCTTTCGTTTTGGGCCACCGCGACGATGACCCGGTCGAATAGCTTCGCCGCACGATGAACCAAATCCAAGTGCCCATTGGTCACTGGATCAAAACTGCCCGGATAAATGGCTGTCCGCATACCGTAGGATAGGCACATGTTTTCTGAAAGCCCATCAAAAAATGGGCGGCCGGCGGGGCGGGGGGGGGGCAGGATTTGCATATCCAATATGAGAAGCATGGGGCGAATGGGGAGGATACGTCGTATAAGTCGGCTTGGGAAAAATGCTCCTGCGTCCTGATTTGAATTCCCGGGGGAATCCGCCTATCCTTGGCGTGGATGCATTGCGGAAGCCTATATGAAAACCGGAACGGTTCAAGTTAACGGGGTTGATTACCTTTGGAGCGTTTACCGCCAGCCGAGATGGACTGGCGATCATGTCCTGCTGGGATTGGCCCTTCTGGTCAAACCGGTAAAAGCCAGTGGGCGCGAATTGGTTTTGGAATTTTCGATTGATTCCACCCGTCACGGGGAAATGCCGCAGCTTCAGCGGTTGCGTATTCCAAATCGCCGGTTGATCGAATGTATCCAAAACGCATTGGATGCAGGGTGGGACCCGGATTCGCGCGGGAAGGGTTTTTTCTTTGACGCCGGGCCGATGAATCCAAATTGAGGGCGCGTATTTTTATTTCATTTCGCGGCATTATGCGTTGCAATGGGAACAGATGTGCCAACCATGAAAGCAACAATTCTCGTGGCCGATGATGAGCCGGATGCGGTGGAGTTGATCGAAGTCAATTTGAAAACCGCGGGTTACAACGTTCTTACCGCCGCTGACGGTCATGAGGCGTTGCGGAAGGCCCGCACAGCCCTGCCTGATCTGATCCTGCTGGACATCATGCTGCCGGAAATGGACGGGTTGGAAGTTTGCAAGGCTCTGCGGCGCGATCCGGCGACTTCGTCCCTGCCGATCATCATGCTGACGGCGCGGGCGAGCGAGATCGACCGTGTGCTTGGCCTGGAATTGGGGGCGGATGATTACATCACCAAACCATTCAGCCCGCGCGAAATGGTTTTGCGGGTCAAGAATGTGCTCAAGCGTCCCCCCCAGGCGAACAACGACACGCGCATTCAATTTGGAGGGCTTGTGATTGATCCGCCGCGGCATCAGGCATCCTATTTGGGCAAGACCCTGGATCTGACGGCGACGGAATTCAAACTGGTGTCCGTGCTGGCGTCGCGCCGGGGGCGGGTGCAATCGCGCGAGCAACTGCTGCGGGATGTGTGGGGCTACAATGCCACGATCGACACCCGGACGGTGGACACTCACATGCGGCGGTTGCGCGACAAATTGGGCGGCGCGGCCCAGTATCTGGACACGGTGCGCGGGGTGGGTTATCGCTTTCGCGAGAAATAAATTCCACCGGGTATGCCTCCTTGGATTCCATTTGCCGTCGCGCTGTTGGCCGCGCTGGCGTGGCCGGTCTGGCTGATCCGCCGGCAGCGGGCGGAGCGGGCCGCGCTGGAACGGCGGTTTGCCGGGCAACTGAGTCAACAACAAGATCAATTTCACACCCGGATGCAGGCCCGGCAGCAGGCGCTTTTCAACGGCATGATCGAGGGGGTGTTGCTGCTGGATCAGGAGGGCCGGGTGCGGATGGTCAACGAATCGCTCGGCAAATATTTTGACATAGCCGCCGATATTCGGGGGCAGACCATCATGGAGGCTTTCCGCTGGCACGAACTGGCGGCCCTGGCCGCGCGTCTGCCGGTGGAAAGGAAAATCTGGGAAGCGGAACTGGTGATCAACCGCGCCACCCAGCGGTGCCTGATCGTCAGCGCCTCCCTCGTTGAAGGCCGCGCGGGGGCCGGGCCGGATTCGTTGTTTGTTTTTCGGGACGTGACGCGTCTCAAGGAACTGGAAAACATCCGCAAGGAATTCGTCGGGAATGTCAGCCACGAACTGCGCACGCCGCTTTCCCTGATCAAGGGATTCGCCGAAACACTGCTGGACGGCGCCAAGGACGACCCCGTGCAATGCGCGCGTTTCCTGCAAAAAATCGACAAACACTCCGACCGGCTTCTTTTTCTGATTGAGGATCTTCTGGTCATATCGCGATTGGAATCCGGCCACGCGGCGTTGAACACGCAATCAATCGATCTGCGCGAGGCGGCGCAACGGGTGATGGATGATCTTGGGACGCGGGCGGCGGGGCGGCAGACGCATTTGGAAAACAAAATTCCCGCCGGAACCGTTATTTGGGCCGACGCGGACCGGCTGCAACAAGTGCTTTTTAACCTGATCGAAAACGCGATCAAGTATGGGCGCAACGAGGGGAGGGTTGCCATCGGACTGGCGGAGGGGAAGCCGGATAAAGTGGAAGCCTTTGTGGAAGACGACGGGCCGGGCATCCCGTCCGAGGCGATTCCCCGGGTGTTTGAGCGGTTTTACCGGGTGGACCGGGCGCGGTCGCGGGAAAGCGGCGGCACGGGACTGGGGCTGGCGATTGTAAAACACATTGTTCAGGCGCACGGGGGCGAAGTCTGGGTGGAAAGCGTCTTGCAAAAGGGGACCCGTTTCCATTTCACGGTTCCGCGCCATGCCCCCAGCGCGCAGAGCGCGAGGGAGAGCAACGAAAGAATCGCGCCGGCTTGAAACAGGGTGTCCCGGTAAACCAGCCGCACCCCAAACCGGCAGCGACCAGAGAGAGCTGCCGAATAGACAAAGGCGTGCGACCCCAGAACGATGTCGGGAAAAGACACGAGTATGAACAAACCGAGCAGCAGAATGAGACGGGCCGCGCTAAACGCGCTGTCGGCGGCATCCGGCAGAGGGGTGGATTTCATCGTTCGGCCCGGATCATGCCAAGACCGGGCGTGCTTGTAAATGAGGCGGGCGGGGCTGTTCCAAACAGTTTAAAAATGGTTTTGCATAAAGTTGCAGAAATCATCCAACTTGCTGGGACCGCCGGTGTGGCGGGCTTCCAAATCAATTTGCAGCAAAATGCCGATGTTCTGCCCGCCGCGGCCATCAGACCGGATCGCCTCGAAACCGTAGCCGTAACTGGCCAGCGCCTGCCATACGCCCGAACGCGAACGATAGCCCAGCCCCAACCCGGCCCCGGAATTGAAATGGCCCGGTTGCGCCATTCCGGGCAAATAATCCACGGTGGCAATCGAGCCCATTGGATTCAGGCTCCATCTTTTGGCCGCGTCGAGGGGGAGTGTGTATTGCGCGTTGAAGCAGGCGAAATCGCGCGCGCTCAACTCCCCGTCAAAATAGCCCGGTATCAAAAGAGGAAATTCGGATGTCATCGGCATGTTGCCGCCCAACCGGTAGGCGCTGAAGCGGTCCGCCTGAGTGCTTCCCCCGCCGGTCAGATTGACCCCAAAGCGTTGCCGGGAATCGGGAAAGGTGTAAATCAACAGCGCCCGGCCCCAAAACAGTTGCGGGGAGGAATTCAAATCGCGGTCTCCGTCAAACCCGTAAGCGCCCGCATCCGTGCGCTGCTGTCCTTCATACCAGACGGAAAGTTCCATCGCGAGATCGGGGCGCAAAAGCGGTTCCCGTCCGCCCCAGCGCAGTCCGGCGCGCCAGCTTACCGTGGAATGATCCGACGGCAGCACGAAGTTCGGACTGGTGTCGTCGCGCTCGTAAGTGGAGTAATGCTCCTTGATCCGCAGCACTCCGGAGAGGGGAATGCGGCTTCCCGGATTGAACAGGTGATAAATCGAGGCCGACCCTTCCACGCTATGCCCGTAGAACGATTGGTCGGGAAAATATTTTTCATCTTGAAAATCGAAATAGCTGTCGGCGAAACCGCCGCCGCCAAAGCCCAGGCCAAAATCGGTGTCAGGTCCCAGCAATCCGACAAAGCCCACCTCGGAATCCAGATAAACCGGGGCCACGGCCAGGCGCAATGTGACGTTGGTGTGGAAGAAATTCGGCTCGTTCAGATAGTAATAGGCGTAAGCATCAATTGGCGCGGCCCCTTGCAACGCCTGATTGCCGCCCATCTGGATCAGCTCCCGCTTATCCGGGTCGATTTGCCCGGACGCAGCGTGATTCATCAACAAGCCGGCCACAATCAAGGAAAGCACCCCGTTCCTTCGCATCTTGATAGGTTATACGAAGACCGCTCCTCTGCGCAAGAGGCAGTCGGACGGGGCGGAATAGCGCTAGAAAGAGGATTCTTTTTGTGCCAGTCTGAGTTGTGGAGTCCAGTTCGACCAAATCCATTTCACCGGCTAAAATGCGGTGGCTGCTCAATGTCGGCGGGGTGGCCGTCCTGCTGGCCGGGTTTTCGGGCGCCATGGCAATATGGCGCGCCGCAGACCGGGCGGAGCGGGCCTTGAGCGATTCCATGCCGCTGGCGCCGCTCGATTCCAGAAAAGACACGCAGAAAATGGAGATTTATTATGGCAAGGCCGGGGTGATGATGGAGAGTTGGACGGAATGGTTTCAAACCATGACCCACGGCAAACCGCTGGCGGAAACGATGGTGGTGGCATCCTCGGCGGCGGCCATCGTCTGCTTCATCGCGGCCGGGCGGCAACGCCCCGATCCTAATGTTTGACATACTTTTCCATCCGGCACTCGAATCCGCCAAAATCGACCGGCTGGCGGGAGTGTAAGCGGAAGGGACGGGGCGTTTCGGGCATGGAAATGGGATTGGCCAGGACCAGTCTTCCGCCCGCCGGCAAAATGCGGGCGGCGACGGCAAAGAGGTCGTGAATCAATCCGTGCAGATCGGCCACGGGAACGCGCATGCCCATGGGGGGATTGGTGAGGATCAGGGTGACGGCCCCGGCGCTCAAGCTGCGCTGGGCGTAATCCCGGAAGTCGCAACAATCAAAATGGGTTGGAACAGCGATGGCATGGGCGGCGGCAAGATTGTCGCGCGCGATGGCAATGGCTTCCGCGCTGAGATCGGTTCCGTGGATGCCCCCCAGACCGCCCAGGAGCGCGCTTTCCACCAGTTCCAATCCCGAACCGCAAAAGGGGTCCCAGATGATTTCGTTTTCCACCCGGCCGGCCAGCCGGGCCATGCTGGCGGCCAGATGCGGATGGGAGGCGGCGGGCACGTCGTGGCGGCGATAATAAAAGCGCGGGTCGGGGGTCAGGTTGGGGCGCAATTCCACGTCGCCGTCCGGGGCGCCGGGGTAAATATCCACCGTCCAGGTCACGCTCCGGCCGTCGTTGAGCATTTCCGGGCACAGGCTGAAAACGCGGCCGGCCAACTGGCGGATCGCGCCGCGTCCGCGGCCTTTGTCAATAAAATTGATGCGGTAGCGCGTCGCGCCGGTGGTGAAGCAGCCCAAGGTGCGCCGCGCCAGCGGGGAAGCGATGATGGAGGCCGGGTCGCCGCCGGTTTTTCCCCGGCCGGGCACAAAACCGACCGTGCCAAAACAGCGCCAGGCATAAATATCGGCGAGCGAGAAAGGGGCGAGGGGGGTGAGGGCAACCAGGCCGGGACTGACGTTGTCGATGCGGAATTTTTTTGAGGTTTGGACGGATGCCGCCACTTCCCCGGCGACGATTTTTTCCAGGCCGCGGCGGCCGCGCAGATGGATGCGGAGCCCGGCAAAATCCGAAAGGACGCCTTCCATGCGGACGGCGCTGGGGTTTTTGGCGCGGGCGATGCCGGCTTTGATTTTTTGCTCCATTTGCGGGAAAACACCTTCGGTTGACAATGTTTGCAAGGTGGTTGCGCCTCCGATTTTTTCCAGGGCGCGGGCCGCGAATTTTTTCTCGCGCGCGACGGGGGTGGTTTGCCAGAGGGCGAGCAGTTTCGCCTCCTCGTCCGCGCCCGCGCCGATTTTGGGCAGGGCGGCGGCGGCGTAGCGGCGGATTTTCTCGGCGGGATCGCGCAGAAGGGCGAGGAACCAGGCTTTGACCTCGTCCTTTTGGGCGGGGTTGCCTGATTCGGAAAAGACCACGCCCACGGCGCGCACCAAGGCCACGCGTTCGATCCGTTCCGGCGGGGGGGCTTGGTTGAACCGGGGCGCCTCATCGGTCCATAACTGTTCCCAGGACAACTGCCGCAACTGACGGTAGAGGTCCTTGCCCGCCTTTTTTCGATCCGCGTTTTTCATGGGTTCAAATCCTGACATCCCCGGGCCGTCCCGGAAAGAGGTATTACTCCAAATCAGCCGGAAAAAAGGAACATCTTTTAAGCGGTTGACAACGACGGGTTTTCAGACAGATTACGCCCATGCCCAAGTCAATGCATCGCGGAAGGACCAGCGCTATTCGCCATGCGATGAACCGGAAGAATCCATGCGGTTATGCGGGTCTGCCCCCTCCCACGCTGAATCAACAATATAAAAGCGACATAAAAGGACATGTATGATGAGAGTGAAAAATGTAAACGGCACAAGCGGCGACGCCTGCACCTGCGGTAGCTGGCTGGACCATTGGAAGAAATTCAGCAACCTGCCGCTTCCTCCCCGCTGCACTGTGGTCAGTTGCGCGGGACTGCCGGAGTTCGGCGCCCATGTCCAAAAGGAATATTCTGATGAGGAATGTTGGTATATCGTTCCGTTTTGCAAGACGCATAATGCACAAACGGGCAAATCCTACGTGGTGGACACAACGCTCGTGCCGGCCGACGTGAGCGAGACTTGCGGCAAACAACAATGACAGACCGTCCGGCGAAGCGGAAACCCCGGCCATAATCCAAAGGCGGACCTGATCTGCCGCTTTGCTGTGGGGGAAAAAACTTTGTCCAGTTTCGTCTTTGGCGGACATTACTTGGCAGATGCTGGAACTGGACGACCAACGACTGCTTGAAGAGTTTGCCGGAAAGAATTCCGAGGCTGCCTTTGCCGCTCTCGTGGCCCGGTATGTGAATCTGGTCTATTCCGCCGCGCTGCGATTCACCAGCAATCCGCATCATGCCGAGGAAATCTCACAGGCGGTCTTCATCATCCTGGCGCGCAAGGCCGGCAGCCTGGGGAAGGAGACGGCTCTTTCCGGCTGGCTCTATCAAACTGCGCGGCTCACCTCGGCCAATTTCATAAAGGGCGAAATCCGCCGGCAACGCCGCGAACAGGAGGCTTACGTGCAATACTCTTTGAACGAACCGGCTTCGCCGATATGGGAGGAAATCGCGCCGTTGCTGGACGAAGCGATGGGAGGTCTGGGCGAAACCGACCGCAACGCCGTCGTGCTGCGTTTTTTTGAAAACAAGACCGCGCGGGAAGTCGCCGCCGCCTTGAAGTTGACCGAAGCGGCGGCGCACAAACGCGTCAACCGCGCGTTGGAGAAGCTGTTGAAGTTTTTCAAGAAACGCGGGGTGACCTTGACCACAGCGATCATCGCCGGGGCCGTTTCGGCCAATTCCGTTCACGCCGCCCCGGCTGGATTGGCCGCGACAATTTCCGCCGCTGCGCTGGCCAAAGGCGCGGCGGCGGGCGGTTCAACCTTGGCCCTCGTGAAAGGAGCATTGAAAATTATGCTGTGGACAAAGGCAAAAACAGCAGTCGTGGTTGGCGTCATGGCGATTCTGGCCGGCGGAACCACCGCCATCACTGTCAACGAAATTCAAGAGCACAAAACTTATCCATGGCAGGCCATGAACGTTGGCGGCGACGAGCTGGATAAATCACCGCCGCAGGTCAGGATCCTTCCCTCGAAATATGCCGAAATAGGTTATGCCAGCAGGTCCGGCAAAGTGCTGGCCACCGGAGTGATGGTTAAAGACATTTTGGCCGCCGCTTATGGGGTGGCTCCGTCTCATGTGGCCTTTTCCACTACCATGCCTTCAGGCAAATATGACTTCATCGCCAATCTGGCCAACGACAACGAAGTCGCCTTGCAAAAGGCGGTTCAACAAAAATTTGGCCTGGTGGGAAAAATGGCGGTTCGCGAGTCCGATGCGCTCCTGCTAAAAGTGAAAAATCGGGCCAGGCTGCAATCCCACATTTTCAAGGGCAAATATGATTTTAAGGTGCCGCATGGGCTTCAGTATGGGCGTGACCAGCTTTCCGGAGTGGCAGGGGGACTTGAATTTTTTCTCAAAGTACCGGTCGTGGATCAGACCGGGGTGTCTGGCGATTATCACCTGCAGTTCCTGCCAAATGAGACGTCCCAAACTTGGAAAACCATGGAATCGCGCATGGACACCGTGCGACAGACATTGTTGGACGAGCTTGATCAAGCCGGCCTTGAACTGGAGCCTACCAACATGCCCATCGAAATGCTCGTGGTTGAAAGGGCAAAATAATTGCGCCGCCTCATTTGACAGCCGGGTGGAAGGGGCAAAATACCATGGTTTTATACTTTTTGCGCCAGCTTCCCGGCGATGCGGGGTTCGGATTCAACCGTGCTCATAAATGAACTATGCCACGGTTTGACATCTCTCCATGGACAACAGTGAAACCAGCCATACCTCGGGATGAAAATACGTCGGTTGTTCGGCAAAAAAAGGTTAATTTTCAGCAAAAAATAGTGAGTGGTGGCAAGATGAATCTGCTATCAATATAATAGTCACCGGATATGAAATCACTCAAATTATTGTTTGTTGCCTTAGTGACGGCATCCGTGTTGCCAGCCATGGCCCAAAACACGACCGTATATCCAATCGTCACCAACAACGCGGACACCTCTGTCAGTGTGGCTTGCGATGGCACGAATTATCTGGTTGGCATCCAGGGTGATTACGCCGACCCGGAATACTACACCACCGCGCAGATGTTCGGCCCGACGGGTGCGCTGATCGGCTCGCGCATCAGCCCTGTGCTGGGATTTACCGGTGGAAACCCGCGCGTCGCCTCTTCTGGCAGCAACTTCCTGATGATAATGCCGGAGGATTATTCGGGACCTTCCGAAACCCACAATATCATCGGGCAAATAGTCAGTCCATTGGGCGCCCTGGCAGGCGGATATTTTGACGTCACCACTCCCATTTCTCAGGAGCAGAAAAACCCGGCGCTGGTTTATGGCGGGGGCGAGTATCTTGCGGTCTGGAATGATTACAGGAGTGGAACGAATTGGGCTGTCTATGGACAACTCATTTCGGCCAGTGGCGCACTTATTGGCGGCAATATTCCCATTTGCGAACCCGTAAATGGCCAGGATGAGGAGGGCGCTTCCGTCGCTTTTGACGGCACGAATTTCCTCGTGGTCTGGCCTTTCTGTTCAACATCAAACCACTACGTCGCGTATGGCGTGTTCATCTCACCAGTGGGAACGGTGGGCGCGCCGTTTGCAATCGGCCAGACTGTTTCTCCCACCAGATCTCCCAATCTGGAAACAATTTTCAATGGAACCAACTATCTGGTCGTTTGGTGTTTTGATGCGGGAACCGGCGGCGCAGGGAATCCAGCATGGAGCATCTATGGACGTTTTGTGACGCCGTCCAGCTCTTTTCCCGGCAATGAATTTCCGATAGTGACCAACGGTCATCCGATTTACCTCGGCTTGGCGTTCGACGGCGCCAATTATCTGCTGTGCTGGAATGTTAATTTTGCCGCGACCAACTCCGGGGTGCCGTTTCAATTTCTCAACGCCAGCGGCCAGCCGATGGGCCCGCAATTCATGCCGTTCCCGGCCCAAGGCGGCGAAGTGCCCCTTCTCGCCAGTACAATTTATGATGGGAAACGGTTCGTTTCGGTTGCCACGTTGAGTGCGGGCGGAATGTCGCCCACGACGTCCACAAATAGCGCAGGCATCTACACAAACAACGCAGGTGTTTACGGCGTGTTCATTCCCGCCAGCACCACGCCGCCGCAGTTCGGACCGGGCACATTCTACGGCAACAAACAATTCTTGCTCTCCCTCGTCGGCACGCCGGGCATTAACTACGCAATTCAAGCGGGCACCAATCTTGCCATAAGCAACTGGACGGCCATTATCACCAACTCGCCCACCAATGGAACCTTCAGTTTCACCGACGCGGGCGCCACAAATCAAAACCGTTTTTATCGCGCAATCAAACAATAAGCCTCCGACCTGATACTCTGAGTGAAGGCATGCGGATGAAGGGGCAAACAACAATGACAGACCGTCCGGCGAAGCGGAACCCCCGGCCGGATGGCAAGGGCGCGCATCTTTTATTTAATTTTTCCGTAAATAAAAGATATGGGTTATCTTTAAGATATGAAAAACAAGCGGCGAACCGGCGAGATCGTCAAATTTCGGACGGGAGATGAAAGTTATGAGGCGTATGTGCCCAGGCCGCTGCCGCCCGTTCCGGCGTTAGTGCTGGAGTCGCTGTATCCCTTGCTGGACAAGGCCAATCTGGCTCTTGGCCGTTTGGACGGCATGAGCGAGATGATCCCTGACGCGTCGCTGTTCCTTTACATGTATGTCCGCAAGGAGGCCGTCTTGTCGTCGCAAATCGAGGGGACGCAATCCTCGTTGTCGGACCTGCTGACCTATGAACTTGAGGATTTGCCGGGCGCGCCCGTCGGGGACGCGGGGGAGGTTTCAAATTATGTGGCGGCGATGAATCACGCTCTCAATCGGCTCAAGGAATTGCCGCTTTCGCTGCGGCTTATCCGCGAAATGCACGCGATACTGCTTTCCCGCGGACGGGGGCAGAGGATGAATCCGGGGGAATTTCGCGCGTCGCAAAACTGGATTGGGGGGACCCGTCCGGGCAACGCGGCGTTTGTGCCGCCGCCGCCCGACCGGTTGATCGAGTGCATGGGGGATTTTGAAAAGTTTCTGCACGACACGCGCCACCGTCTGCCGACGCTGGTAAAGGCGGCGCTGGCGCACGTCCAGTTTGAGACGATCCATCCATTTCTCGACGGCAACGGCCGTCTGGGGCGTCTGCTGATCCCGCTCATCCTGTGCGTGGACGGGGCGATGCGCCGTCCGCTTTTGTATCTGAGCCTGTATTTCAAGACCCATCGCAAGCTCTACTACGATCACCTGACCCTGGTCCGGGAAACGGGGGATTGGGAGGAGTGGATTGCGTTTTTTTTGAAAGGAGTCGCGGAGACGGCGGAGCAAGCGACGGAGACGGCGCAAAAAATCACCGCTCTTTTCAAAGCCGACGGCGAGAAAATCAAAAAACTCGGGAGGGTTTCGGGGTCGGCGCTGCGGCTGCACGCCTATTTGCAAAAGCAGCCGGTATCGGACACGGGCAACGCCGTCAAAGGCAGCGGGCTGACGTTGCCGACGGTGATTCGCGCCTATGAGGAACTGGCAAAGGCGGGCATTGTCCGCGAGACAACCGGGCGCGAGCGGAAGCGGCTGTACGCCTACGTGGCATACCTGGAGTTGCTGAACCAAGGCACGGAGCCATTGCGGGAATGAGGGGAAAGAAAAAGCGGGGGCGAATTCAACCATGCTGCGACAGCGGAGAACGAGGATATGGGAGCCATTCGTCGCATTAAACCACCGGCGATTCGGGACTAGATGCTGATGGTTTGGCGGAGGGTGAGGAAGTGGAGCAGGCGCTTGGTCACGGGGCGGTGGTGGATGCGTTCCAGGGCGAGGGCGTAGAGAGTGAGTTGGGGACGGTAGGCGGCGGTTTTTTCTTTTAGCTCGGCGGGGGTGAGACGGTCTGTTTTGAAGTCGAGCAGCCAGATTTCTTCGGGCAGGAGTACGGCCAGGTCGATCACGCCTTGCACGATGACGAATTCCGATTGGCCCACGCCGACGAAGGCGGCGGCGCCGAGTTGCTGCAGGTCGGCGGCGCTGAATCGGGCGGTGAAAGGAAGTTCGCGCTTGATCTGGTTTTTTTTGTCAAGCAGTTGACGTCCGGTTTCGGATTGCCAGAAGGCGGCCAGGGCGTCGTATTCGAGGCTGTTGAGTTGCCCGGGGGTGAGCCGGTTTTCGCGCGTCAGCCGGGCGGCTTCTTCTTTCAGGGAGGGGATGGATTGCGTTCTGTCGAGGACGACCCATTGCAGAAAAGTGTGGTTGGCCAGGCCGGTTTCGGCGGCGTTGAGGCGTCCGGGCGCGCGGATGGCGGGCTGGGCGAAGAGGGGGCGGGATTCCTGGCCGTCGTCGTCGACGATTTGGCGGCGGATGGTGGTGACGGATGTTTTGGCCGGTTGGGTGGTTTCGGCGGGGAAAGGATAGCGCCACAGCAGCCGGTCGCGCTGTTCCGCAGGAAAGTCACCGGCGGTGGAATTGATTTCAGGGGCGGCGGTTTTGTCCGTGGCCGGGGACGCGGCGAGGCGGGGGTCGTTTTCGTCGTAAAGGGTCCAGCTTAACAAATCGTTGCGGCCGGAAGCGGGGATGGAGTCGGCATTGACGGAACGGGCGAGCCAGGGGCCAAGCCAGTCCAGGTAATTTCGGGCGGCCATGATTTCGGGGTCGTCCAGCGGGCGTTGGGCGAGACGGGGCCATTTTTCGGTGACCGCTTTCTGGCGGGCGGCGCCGGCGAGGATGAGGCGCTGGCCGGCGCGGGTGAGGGCGACGTAAAGAAGGCGCATTTCCTCGCCGAGCCATTTTCGTTTTTGGCGGCGGCGGGCAAGCCAGTGCGGGAGGCTGGGGTAAAATTGCGGCGTTCCGGGGGGCTGGATTTGGGGGGAAAGACCATATTCCTCGTCCAAAATGACCCTGGCCTGGTTGCTGGTGAGATTGAATTGCCGGCCCAGGCCCGCCAGCGCGACGATGGGGAATTCCAGTCCTTTGCCCTGGTGGATGCTCATCAGGCGCACGGCGTCGGATTCGGGCGCGGCGGCGGGTTCGATGGCCACTTCGCTATCCTGCTGGGCTTGGACAAATTTCAAAAAACGGTAAAGGCTGCCCCCTTCGGATGTGTCGAACTGTCTTGTCAACTGCAAAAAGCGCTCGACATTGGCCTGTTTCTGCGCGCCGCGCTCCTGGGTCGCGATCCAATCGGCGTAATGCGTCTGGTCGAGGATCGTTTCGAGGCAGTGGGAGACGGCGGATTGGCGGGAAAGCTTGCGCCAGGACTCGAATCGGCGCAGGAAGTCGCCGGTTTTTTGGTAAAGGGCGTCGCGCTCCCTGGCGGTTTGATGATATTGGGCGAGCGCGGTCCAAAAGCGGCTCTTTTCGCGTCCGGCGCGGATGCGGGCCAGATCGGCGGGAGTCAGGCCCGCGAGCGGGGAACGGAGGAGGCCGAGGAGGGGCAGGTCTTGCAGGGGGTTGTCAAGCACTTGGAGGAGGGCAAGGAGGTCGCGCACTTCGAGGGTTTCGTAAAATCCGCCGCGGGCCGCGCTGATGGGGATGCCCAGTTGGCCGAACTCCTTGACAAAGGCCTCCACCACGCCGCGAGGCGAACGGAGGAGAACCACCATGTCGCTCCAGCGCGCCGCGCGCGGTTTGCCTTCGGAGTCAAATAAAGGCGCGGGCTGGTTTTTGATTTCCAGCAGGCGGCGGCCGACGAGACGGGCCTCCATTTCGGCGTGGGAGGCGGATTCGGGCATTTCGGCGTTTTCGCCCTCCTCGTTTTCGCGTCCCAGGCAATGCAGATGCAGTTCGACGGGGGGCGGCTGGGAGGGGCGGGCGGCGAGATGGGCGCGTCCGGCCGGATGGCCGAAGACAAGGCGGGCGGCGGCGTCATATTCAATGCCGCCGGTTTCGCGGCGCATGAGGCCGGTGAAGATGGCGTTGATAAAAAGAAGGATGGACTCGTGACTGCGGAAATTTTCGGTCAGGGGAATGACATGGGCGGCGGGATCGGCGGACCATTGGTCGCAGTATTTGGCGAAGATGCGCGGGTCGGCGAGGCGGAATCCGTAAATGCTTTGCTTGACATCGCCGACGAGGAAACGGTTGGCGTCGGGACCATCGCCGCCGAGGGCCTGGAGGATGGCTTCCTGCGCTTCGTTGATGTCCTGATATTCATCGACGAAGACGAGGCGAAACTTGCGACGCCATTGCAGGGCGACCGGGCTGGGGCGTCCGTTTTGCCAGAGGAGGCGCAGGGCCAATTGTTCGAGGTCGTGGTAATCAATGCCGCTTTCCCGGCGTTTGGCATCCTGAAAAGCGCGGTTGAATTGGCCGGCCAGATCGAGCAAAGCGAGCATCGGTTCGCGCGCCCAAGGCCAATCCTCGGCCAGCGGGTCGAAGCCGTTGGCGGGGACGATGGAGGCGAGGAAGCCGGCTTCGTCAAATATATTTTTAATCGGATCGCGCCAGGGCGCCTTGGGTTTGGGCCAGACTGCGTCGGCGGCGGCGATGGCGGCCAGGACGTCGGCGCATTGGGCCGCGGTGGGATTATCCGGCAGGCCGGCGAGGGCTTTGGCGCATGCGGCGGCGTTTTTGTTGTCAGCAGGTTGGTCCCGCAAAACAGGCAGCCAGAGCGTGCGCCAGCGGGCGAATTCATCCTTCAGCCAGCGCCGCCAAGTCGTGGGTTCAACTTCCTGAAAGAGAGCGGTTTGGGCGGCGAACCAGGCGGCGGGGTCGCGCAAAGTTTGGGTGTAATGGTGCAGGCGAAGGATCAATTCGCGCGTCGGTTGATCCCAATCGCCGCCCTGGGTTTGAATGAGTTTTTGGATGGCGGCGGACGAGGGGCTTTGGCTGGAATAGACCTGATCGAGGACGAAACCAAGACTTTGCTGTTCGAGGAGCCGCACCTGTTCCTCGGGGAGGATGCGGGTCTGGGGGGCGATGCCTAGGTCGTAAAAATGGCGGCTGACCAATTGGAAGCAAAAACTGTGCAAAGTGCCGATATGAGCGGAATCGAGCAGAACCAATTGAGCGGCAAGCTGGAGCGAAGGTAAGCCGGCCATATCCAGCCGGGTTTGGGCGGCTTCAATATTCTGGCGGAGGCGGCGGCGCATTTCGGCGGCGGCGGCCTGGGTGAACGTGACCATGAGAATCTGGTCGATGGAAGCGTCATTATGGACGTCGAGGAGCCACGCGAGACAACGGTCCACGACCGTTTGGGTTTTGCCGGCGCCGGCGCCGGCGACGACGAGGACGTTGCCACGGGCGGAGATGGCCTGTTGCTGCTGAGGCGTTGGAGAAAGGGCGTTCAAATGGCGGTTCGATTTCTGTCATCACAATGTGGCGCAGAAGAGGGGGGGAGGCCGAGCCAAAAATGCGAAGAAAGTTTTTTCGGAAAATATTTGCCAAAAGGCGGGAATAGCCTAAGATTCGTCCCAGATGGTCGGAACATTAGGCGAAACGTGAAATTTTTGACCATTTCACTCCTCCACGTTTCGCCAAGAGGCGTCGCGTCTAAATGTCGCGGCAATAGTATTTTTGATGAGCGTTCCCGTTTGTTTTTTTGCGGCATCCGAGTTGCAATTTGTGTGGAGCAGGGCCACCGGTGCAGGCCGGGGTATCATTTGTGTCTTGGCGGTTTTTTCCGTCTTCGCCTGGTACATGATGGTGTCAAAAGCTTTGCAGATGCGGTGTGCCCGGAAGCTTAACCTTTTCTTCGGAACAGAATACAACACGCAGAAGAATGTGCTTGGCATATATGATCGGCGCCTGCAAGTGGAAGGGTGTCCGATGTTCGCGGTCTATCAGGAAGGCTGCGTGGAATTGGATGCCCGGCTCAAAGACGAGAGCGGCGGGGCGCGCAAGAGATACGTCACCCTCAAAAGCATGGAGCACATCAAGCGCACCTTGGAGGGGGCGGTGGCGCGAGAATCGATCAAATTGGAATCAGGTTTGATTTTGCTGGCCAGCGCGGTCAGCGGCGGCCCGTTTATCGGGTTGCTCGGAACAGTTTGGGGCGTGATGGACACATTCGCCGGGATAGGCATGGCGGGGAAGGCGGATTTGGCGACAATGGCGCCCGGTGTTTCGGCGGCGTTGATCACGACAGTGGCGGGGTTGCTGGTGGCAATACCGTCGATGTTCGGCTATAATTTTCTGGTGCATACGCTGCGCGTCCGGACGGTCGAACTGGACAATTTCGCGCAGGAACTGGTTTCCAAGATGGAGACAGAGTATCTCAAGGAAGAATGAGGCGTTTTTCCCAACGCAATTCGCTGGTGACACTGAGCGAGATCAACATCACGCCGCTGCTTGACTTGGCGTTTGTGCTGTTGATCATTTTCGTGATCACGCGGCCTTTGCTTGAGCAAAACATTGATTTGCAACTGCCCAAGAACGTGGGGGCGGCTGACACGCGCCACATCGACCGCCGCAACATCCGCCTGATCGAAATCACGTCCCGGGGGGAATATTTGTATCAAGGCCGGCGGATGAACATCCGGCAAGTCGAGGCGGGGCTGAAGACGAGCCACCAGCAGAATCCGAATTTGATCGTCGATATCCGGGCGGACAAACGCACCCCGTGGGATTACGTGATTGCGGTGTTTGACGCCTGCCTGCGCGATCACATTACGCAATTTTCCGCGAAAACGGCGCCAGCCGAACACCCATGACGCGCCTGCAAAAAAGATGTTTTTTGTTTTCCGTGACCCTGCACGGCGCGCTGCTGGCTGTACTGGTGGCAAGTTCGGCCTTTCGCCCCAAGCCCGAGGAGACGGACATCCCGATCCTGACCATGATTCCCGCCAATATACTTGACCGGGCAGGCGCGGGCGGAGGCGGCCCGGCGGCGACTCCGCCGCAGCAATCGCAACCGGCGCCCCAGATGATGCAAGCACCCCGCCCCCAACCGGTGCAAAGGGCGCAACCCGCCCCGCCGAAGCCGGTGGTGCAGGAAAAAACGGTTGAGCCCGAGCAACCAGTGGAGCCTAAACATCAGGAAGTGGAACCGGAACCCACTCCCAAGGACACGAGCGAGAGCGAGCCGGCGCCCAAACCGCGTCACAAACCCCATGAGATTCACCCTGATTTCACTCCGGCGTCCGCAGTGACGTCGAAGGCGAAAACGAAAGCGAAACAGGCGGAAGAAGCGGCGGCGGAAGAAGCGCAAGCGGCGGAAGCCTCCGCGGCGACCCAGGCGCGGATGAGAGGAGCGATTCGGAGCGCGTTGAACAATCTGGCCAGGGGAGTGCAGAACAGCGGGGCGCAGGGGACGGTGGTGGACCTGCCGGGACAGGGCGGCGGCGAGGCGTTTGCGGGTTACGAAACAGTCATATATAATGTTTACTTTCACGCCTGGGTTGCTCCAGACAGCGTGGCCAGCCGGACGGCGGCAACGGGCGTCAAGATCGTCGTGGCGCGCGACGGCACAATCATTTCCTCCGAAATTGTCAACAAATCCGGCGAATCGGCGCTGGACAAATCAGTGGCGCGGGCGTTGCGGATCGTGACGCGCCTGCCGCCGTTTCCGGCTGGCGCTCACGACGAGCAGCGCAGCTTTATCATCGTTTTCAAACCTACTACCACAGAAGGATCGGGATGAAATTAAATTTGAACTTAATGCTGGCTGCTCTTTTATTTGGCGCATTATCCCTGCAAGCGCAGGACAGGGTCATTGAAATCAGGAAGTCCACCACCCGCCTGATCCCGGTATCGATCACCGGCCTGACCGGAGAGGCGGCCGACGTGTTGAAATTTGATCTTTCCGTGCTGGGGATAGAAGTGGCCGATTCGCCGGAATACATTATCAATGGAAGCGACAACGGCCGGGTGGAAGGCAGTCTGACCCCGGCGGGGGCGAGCCATCCCCTCTGGCTTCGGGCCTATGCGGGCGGCAGCGTCCGGGCGCAGGCGCACGCTTTTGCCGATGACATTGCCAAGGAATTGCGGCAGACCACGCCCATTTTTCGGACAAAGGTCGCGTTCCGGTTAAGCCGCGTGGGGGCGACGGAAGTATGTGTGTCGGATTACGACGGATATGGTATGATAGTGTTGACACACGATGCGACGCTGGTTTCCTCGCCGTCGTGGATTCCGGGTGGTCACAGCCTGCTTTACACCTCGTGGATGAACAATAAGACGGAGATTTACGAGCACAACCTGGCCACGGGGGCGCGGCGGGTGTTTGCGGGGTATCCGGGGGCCAGTTTCAGCGCGGAAGTGGCGCCGGACGGGCGGAGAGTGGCGATGATCCTGAGCAAGAGCGGCAGTCCCAATTTATATGTTTGCAACCTGGACGGGTCCGGGTTGAAGGAATTGACCTTTACCCGGGACGATGATTCGTCGCCCTGCTGGGCGCCGGACAGCCGGGAAATATGTTTTGTATGCCGGAGCGGACGTGCGATGTTACAGAAGATCAGCGCCGACGGCGGCGCGGCAGTCACGGTGCATGCCGGTGGAGCCTATGGAAATTTGACCTCGCCCGATTGGTCGCCGGATGGCAGCCAGATAGCCTTTACAAGTGGGAGCCGTCCGTTTCACATTTGGGTGATGCCGGCATCGGGGGGCGAGGCAAAAATGGTTGCTGATGGTGAAGACCCGTGCTGGGCGCCCAATTCCCGCACGCTTATCTTCACGCAGCAAGGAAATGATAAACAGGTCTTATCTTTGCTTGACGTGCCGACTAAACACGTCAAAACTGTAAGGCAAATTTCGGGGAGTTGCTCGGAACCTTCATGGGCAAGGTGAAAAGCGGCTTCTTAGGCAAATGGAAAGTAAAATGAAAAATTTAAATCTGTTCCGCGTTCTTGTCGTTAGTGCTGCGCTAGTGATCGGTGTCACCGCGTGCCATCATAAACCCAGTTCGATCACCCCAATCCCTGGCTCGGAAGGGCCAATCGGTCCTGTGCCCACTTCTACCGGCCCGGGCGCCTCCGGCACGGTTCCCGGCGAGACCGCTGTGTCGCCTGTGACCGAAACCACGACAGGCATTCCCGAGAATGGAAACGGGAAATATGATAGCGTCATCAACGGCCCCCATAACGAGGACCGCGAAATCTTCAAGAACGACACGGTCTATTTTGACTTTGACAGCGCCACCATCAAAGCCTCGGAAGAGAGCAAATTGCAGGACGTGGCCACCCATTTCAAGAGCAGCACGGGCGACGCCCTCCAGGTGGAAGGCAACTGCGACGAGCGCGGCACGGAAAAGTATAATCTTTCCCTGGGTGATCGTCGCGCCTTGGCCATACGCGAGTATCTTGTCAACCTGCGAGTGGACGCGCAACGCATCAAGACCGTCACTTATGGAGCTTCCAAGCCGGTGGATTCCGGCCACAATGAAGCCGCCTGGAGCAAGAATCGCCGTGGCGATCTGGTCTTGCTGACACCGAAGAAGTAACTGCGGTTGGCCGGGGCCGGGGCTGTTGAGAAAGGCCGTTTTCCGCCTTTACTAAAAGGCGGGCGTGGTGTATCTGTACAGGGAGAAGCGCAGGAAGCATTTTTTATGAACACAAGTTTAGCAGTCTTGGGATTGGGTGGCGGGGAGTTGATCATTGTACTCGTTGCCATCTTGGTCCTGTTTGGCGCCAAGAAGATACCTGAGTTTGCCAAAGGTTTGGGCCAGGGCATCAAGGAGTTTAAGAAAGCTTCCAGCGATGTGACCACCGAGTTTCACAACGCCATGAACCAGGAGCCGACGTCCGCCCCCCCGGCCAGTAAACCTGCTGCGGTTCCCGAAACTGCTGCCGCCAATCCGCCCTCCACCGTGCCAAAGGCTTGATCGCGTTCGCCAATCTTGACACATGGCCGAACCGAGTCGTGAGCGTGAGCCGGAGGAGGACGAGGATGGCGAAAGTGGCGCTGTAAAATCTTTTCTCGAACACCTTGAGGATCTTCGTTGGACGATCATCAAGTGTGCGGCGGCGACGCTGGCCGGGATGTTGATCTGCCTTTTTGGCGTCAACCAACTGGCGTCCGTCCTCAAGTGGCCCCTCAAACGCGCGCAGCATAGAAGCTTGATCTTCATGCCGGCGCAGACCAACACAACCCTTCATCTGCGCCTGGGTTCGGCCCGGCTCCAATCCGTCGACCTGACAACGAACCAGCTTGGCTCGTTGAATCTCGGCACCAACCATCATATCACCGTGCAACTCGAGCCGGTGATGGTGGGGTCCAACACGTTTCTTTCCATGCATGTGGTGCCCACGGATTCCGACGACGATTCGGGCGGCCCGCAGCTCTATTACATGGGGCCGGCGAATTCGTTCATGTCCATGCTGCATCTGGCATTTTTTGGCGGACTATTCCTCGCGTCGCCATTCGTGCTTTTTTTCGTGGGCCAATTCATCATGCCGGCCCTGAAGATCGTTGAGAAAAAGTATTTTCTGCAGGCGTTTTGGTTTGGGCTGAGCTTGTTTTTGGGAGGCGTGTCTTTTGCCTATTTCATGATCATGCCGCCGGCGATCAAATTCGCGGAAGTCACTTCCAACTTGATGGGGATTTCGTCAGACATCTGGCAGGCGGAGGATTTTTTCAGTTTTGAAGTGAAGTTCATGCTGGGGATGGGGCTGGGTTTTGAATTGCCCGTCGTCCTGCTGGCATTGGTAAAAATCGGTCTGCTCAATTACACCAAACTGAGGGCAATGCGGCGTTACATGATCGTGGGCAACTTGATTTTGGGCGCGCTGCTGACGACTCCGGAACCGTTTACGCAGGTGATCATGGCCACGGTTCTGCAGGCGCTATACGAGGTGGCGGTGTGGATTGCCTGGTATTGGGAACGCCAGGAAAAAAAGCGCCGGGCGGCGAGGGGAGAAATAGATATTTAAAATAGGGTGAAAAAAACTGGACAAAACTTGCGCAATCCGCGTAATGTGAATTCAAGGAATCGAATTATGCGTACTCAGGCTTTCTATATTTTGTCATTATTTGCGACTGTCGCCCTTGTGGCCGGATGCGCCGGACCTGAGCAAAAGCTCGGTCGCGGCCTGAATAACTCGGTGGAACTCATCCGGCTGGGCGAGATGCGCCGCTCCATGGAACAGGCGGCGGTGTTTGACCCCAGCGGTCATGGCGGCATGACCACCGGCATCATCAACGGCATCGATCGCAGTTTTGCCCGCACCGGGATTGGATTCTATGAAGTGCTGACCTTCCCCATTCCCAACGGGGCGAACCACGATTACACCGGAATTTTCCAGCCCTACGACCCCGTTTATCCAGACAGCTACAAGCCGGATTGGATCGCGGAGGGATTCCTGCAGCCTGACAGTTCTTTAGGTTTTGCGGGTGGCGACATTGCGCCCTACATCCCGGGCAGCCGCTTCCGCGTCTTCGACAACTGATTCCGATAAGCATTGCAGTCGCGGTTCCGGCATATTTCGTCCGATTCATCTGCTGATGATTGAGAAGAACTCATGCTGCAAGGTTAATCTACTCCTGAACATTCTGGGCAAGCGTCCGGATGGCTTTCACGAGTTGGAAACCATCATGCACCCCGTTGCCCTGCATGACCGGTTGAGCTTCGAGCGGGCCGGCGCGGACATCCGGCTTACCTGCAACGACCCCAGTCTGCCGGTCAACTCCAAGAATTTGGTTTTCCAGGCCGCCGCGCTTTTTCTGGCCAAGGCAGGGATTCGCGACGGGGTGCGGATTCACCTGGAAAAGCGGCTTCCCATCGCCGCAGGTTTGGGCGGAGGCAGCGGCAATGCGGCTGTCACCCTGATGGCGCTGAATGAACTCTTTGGCCAACCTCTGACACCGCCCGTGTTGCACGAACTGGCGGCCAAACTGGGTTCGGACATTCCTTTTTTTCTCCAGCACCGGCCCGCGCTTGCCACCGGCCGGGGCGAAATCGTCCGGCCTCTGGAACCTTTCCCTGCGCTGCGCACGGCGCACATCATCCTGATTCATCCCGGTTTTGGTATTTCGACCGCTTGGGCCTATCAAGAACTGGCCCATTTCCCCGACGCCCTCAACGGACGTCCCGGCCGGGCCGAAAAGCTGGCCCTTCTGCTGCGGGGAGATGATCGGGCGGCGGCGGGCCGGGAATTCTACAACTCGCTTGAGGCGCCCGCGCTCTACAAATATCCGCTGCTGGGATTGTTTCAGGAATTTTTGCGCGAAAACGGCGCCTGGGCGGCGATGATGTCCGGCAGCGGTTCAACCACTTTCGCCCTGACGGACACGGAGGAGACGGCGCAACGGCTGGTCGGGAAATTCAAAATTCACTTTGGCGACAAATTCTGGATCGCCTCAGTCAAGATGAATGGTTAGGGGGCGGGACGCGCCCGGCCGGGAGGAAAAATTTCGACGGTGAATTTTCGCTTTGCAGTCCCCTCCAAAAACGATACCTTAGGGAGCCACTGTCCGATGGTGTAATGGTAGCACAAGGCCCTTTGGAGGCCTTTGTCATGGTTCGAATCCATGTCGGACAGCCATTCTTCCCACAGCCTCCCCGCACAAAATCCGGCAGAATCCGATATGCCACCCCCCCCCTTCCGTTCGCAGCCATTGAAATCATGCGCGTCTTTATTTGTATGCGCGGAATGCCGCTTTCTGTGCTCACAAGAAATCAAGCTTGGTCGCTTAACTTCTTGATGACCGAACGAGCCAGGTATTACTTGATCTCGTGGTGGCGCGGAATCGGCTGGCACATTTTTGTGCGCGGGTTCTGATACCAATCGTGTTTGCCGCCATGCCGGATGAAAACGCAACCCATGCGCGTGAGTTGCTGGATAAGTTCAACCCGCTTCACGAGACCTGAAGTTCAGCCACCTTGCGCACGGAAGGAATGGCCCCGCTCGATAAATCTTTGTGCAGGTCGCGCAAATGTTTCTCCAAGTCGGACAGCGACCCGCCTTGTGTCAAGTAGTCCGGATATTCCTCCAGATGACCAAGCCACGCGTCACCGTCCTGCCAATACAAGTAACGGATGCTGTGCATGGGCAATATGTTACATCTGACCGTCCATTCCGTAAAGGCCCGCATTCAATCTGCTGCCGGGTGCCATGCGCCGATTTGGCGTTTGATCCGGGCTTGGAGGAGAACGTAACATGACGTCGCATGAAGTGGCCGAAAAAGCGATCACCCGGCGGACAGGTCAAACCGCCTGCCGTGTCTGAGGAGAGACCAGTCGCGGGGGGACGTCAAAGGGCAATGGCAGGCCATGGCATTTTGGGGTTCTTTCCGTCGGCGCGGTGTCGCGACTGGGTGTTGGGGTTGCTCATTGTGATTGTGACGTTGATTGCTTATGGCCCCGCAAAGAGCGCCGGGTTTATTTGGGACGACGATCAATATCTGACCAAAAACCCTTTGCTGACCTCGCCGGACGGCTTGCGCCGGATCTGGTTTTCGCTGGATTCGCCGTCGCAATATTTTCCGCTGACTTACACCACGTTTTATCTGGAGCGCGCTTTTTGGGGGTTGAATCCGGCGGGCTACCATTTGATCAACCTCCTGCTCCACGCCGCTAATGCGGTGCTGGTGTGGCGGATACTTGCGCGGTTGCGGGTCCCGGGCGCATGGCTGGCGGCGGCGATTTTCGCGCTGCATCCGGTTCAGGTGGAATCGGCCGCGTGGATCGCGGAGCGCAAAAATGTGCTGATGGGGTTTTTCTTTCTGCTCTCGCTGTGGGGATGGATCAGGTTCGTCGATGAGCAAACGAGGCGTCCGTGGCGTTTTTACATCCTGGCGCTGGCCTTGTACGCGTTGGCGCTCCTGGCCAAGACGACGGCCTGCACTCTGCCGGCGGCGCTGCTCCTGGTTTTGTGGCTGAAAAAAATGCCGATCGGTTGGCGTCGTCTGGCGCAAGTCGCCCCGTTTGTGGCCATGGGAATCGGCATGGGGTTGGTGACGGTGTGGTGGGAACGTTATCATCAAGGCACGCAGGGCAAATCGTTCGATATGGGACTGATGGAGCGCCTGCTGATTGCGAGCCGGGCGCTGTGGTTTTATCTGGGCGAATTACTCTGGCCGGCCAACTTGGCCTTCAGTTACCCGCGTTGGCATATTTCGGTTTCCGATCCGGGCGCTTATGGCTGGGTGGCGGCGACGGCTGGCTTGGGCGCGGTGATTTGGCGGTTGCGGCGCTGGACGGGGCGCGGCGTGGAAGTGGCGGCGGTGTTTTTTGCGGCGACATTAGGCCCGATGCTGGGATTCGTTATGCTTTACACGTTCAGGTATTCGTTCGTGGCGGATCATTACCAGTATCTGGCCTGCATCGGACCGATTGCATTGGCGGCGGCGGGGATCAAGATTGGATTGGACCGTATCGCGCCGGGGAGAAACTTTCTTCGGGTGTTGTTGTGCGCGGCGTTGCTGACGGCCTTGGGCGGGTTGACGTGGAAGCAATGCGGGATGTATGCCGATCTTGGAACACTTTGGCAAACCACACTCAGCCGATATCCGGATTGCTGGCTCGCCCGGGGACACCTCGGCGAGTTGTTTCTGGAAAAGAAACAAGTGGATGTGGCGATCGTTTATTTTAAAACGGCGCTGGAACTTCATCCGGACGACGCCGGACTGCGTGAATACCTCGGCATCTGTTATTTTAAATCGGGGCGAAATGGCGAGGCGATTGACCAATTCGAGCAGAGCCTTCGCATTGGCCCGGCGGATGGAGGTCTCCTGAATAATCTGGCGTGGATTCTGGCCACTTGTCCGGAAGCCTCGCTTCGGGACGGCAAGAGGGCGCTGGACCTCGCCCGGCAGGCCAATGATCTGGCGGGCGGAAAAAGCCCGCTCATCCTCGGAACCCTCGCCGCCGCTTTGGCCGAGACCGGGCAGTTTCCCCAAGCGGTGGAAACCGCGCGGCGCGCCGTGCGTCTTGCCGTGGAACAAGGCAACGACCAGTTGGTCGCGCGGCTTCAAACCGAGATGAAGCTCTACCAAGTCGGCCGGCCGTTTCATGACCAGGCCAAAGGCTAAAAGCTTGGTGGAATTGACAGGCGGAACTCCAACAAATTACTTGCTGACGTCTTTTCCGTAACCCGGCTTCGGCTTGCCGTCCTGGTCAAGCTTGTCGCAGGCCCACAGGAATCCGCGGGTCAGCAGGTCCAGATAAGTGTCGCTGGACATCGTGACATCGCCGTGGCCGAGGGTGGTGCCGAAAACGCGGGCCTTGCCGTAGGTGTTGACCCAGACGCAGCAATTTTCCGAGTTGGTGGCGCCGATGCCTTTGGCGAGCGGAATGCAGTTCGGCCAAAGTTTGACGATGCGGTAAAGTTCATCGGGGGCGGGATCGGCCCAGGTGGCCGGGAAACCTTTCATGACGGGATGATCCGGGTTCACGTTGATGACGTTGAATTTCCGGCCCGGCTCATGGCTGTAGGAGCTGACGCCGAGACATTTGCGCCATTCGTCGGTCGATGATTTGCGATAGGTATGGATGGTGCAATGGATCACCACCGCCGGCACGCCGTCGAAGTGCGCCTTGGCGATATGATTGACAAAATCCGCATTGGTCACGTCGCCGAAACATTCGTTATGCACGACGATGTCGTAGCCTTTGGCCCAATCGGTCTTCTCGTAAATGCTCATGCGGTGGTCGCGGATCACGCCGCCCTTGGAGCTGCCGCCTTCGTAAAGGATGGTCCAGACCACGTTGGCGCGCGCGCTGATGCCTTCGGTGAGTATTTTTTGCTGTTCGCCGTAATCATGGCAGCAGCCGCCCGTGATCAGGAGGGCGCGGATGGGTTCGACCGCCAGGGCGGACCGGTTTCCGGCGGCAACGAAAAATAAAACCGCCAGGCCGAGGACGGTGAACGGGGCGCGGGTTAGGAAAGGCATCTTCATTTTAAACTTCATCCATGTCTGCATTTAAACGTCGCAAATTTTAACCGCTTCGCTCAGGGAGGCGACTTTATCTCTGAGCGGGACAAATTCATGTCCGACAAATCCCTTGTAACCTGTTTTCAGGATCGCCTGCATGATCGGCGCGTAATTGAGTTCCTGGTTGGAGCCGATTTCATTGCGGCCCGGCACGCCCGCCGTGTGATAGTGGCCGATCCACTGGTGATGCTGGCGGATGTGCGAAATGATGTCGCCGTGCATGATTTGCACGTGGTAGATGTCAAACAAAACCTTCATCCGCTCGGAGCTGATTTGACGGCAGATGTCCACCGAGAGGTCGATGTTGTCGCAGAAATAATCGGGATGCCCCTTCATGTCGAGGTGGACGCGCGAATTCAGCATCTCCAGGCAGAGGGTGACGTTCTTTTTTTCGGCGTAGCCCACGATTTTTTTGAGGCCTTCGACCGTGTTTTTGGTGGCGGCTTCGGTGGATTGGCCGTTGCGGAAACCGGAGAAAGTGATGACGTTGCCAAAGCCGGCCGCGGCTGTTTGGTCGATGCGGGTGCGCAGCATTTCAAGGCAGCTTTCGTGCTGGCTGACTTGGGCGAAACCGGTGCGCCAGCCGTGGCTGGGCGTCATGGCGCAGACCAATCCGCGCTTGGTCAATTCCGGCCAGGCATCCGGTTGGACCAGTTCGACCGAGGCCATGCCCAAATCCGCGGCGTGCCCGGCCAATTCGGCCGGGGTCATGGGGTTGAAGCACCAGAAGATGACTGATTGGCGGATGCGCCCGTTTTTGACTTTATAGGGGGTGTTTTCGCTTTGCTCCGCGGCCAGACCACGCCAGGCCCCCGCGCCCGCCAGCATGGCGCCCGCCCCGAATTTCTTGAGCAGACTGCGCCGGCTAAAATCGTGCTTTTGGGGAAACGGTTCGGTAATTTTCATCGTCCTAGTTTAAGGTTGGACGTCGCGACAGGCCAGAAGGTTTCAACAAAGAAGCGGAATCACGAATTAAACGCGAATCGGCGGCCACCAGCCGCCTTGTCCACGACCGGCGTCTAACGTTTGGCTCCAACCTCTTCCATTTCTTCGATCTCTTCGTGCATCGGGGCGGCGGCGAGCGCGGCCAGAGGCGCGGTCTCCCGCGCAAACAGCCTGCGAATGGCCGGATGGGTCAGCACCCGGTATTGCCACAACGTCACGAACAACATCATCACCAGCGCGACGGGAAGCCCGATGGAGAACCAGGAGGAATATTGGCGGTCATCCGCCATGAGGGTGTTGACCGGGGATTGGGCGTAGAAGCAAACCCCCAGCGCGACGGCCACCGTGATCATGCTGTACCAGATAAACACGAGGGCGCACACCCGCCATGCCGGCGAATAGCGTCGCAGGCCGGCAAAAATCGCAATGCCCAAAACCCCGAAGTTAAAGCGGAAAAGACCTTGGACGGCGTGGTGGATCATCTGCCCGAGCGCAAGCAGCCCAACGAGGAGAAAGATGTAGGACACCAGTTCCAGCGTCTTCCGGGATTGTTGCTTAAACCTCATAATGCGTATCTCCAACAGCCAAAACCTCCACCAAGCTAAACTCTGAACACCGCACTGCTGGAAATGCAAGCAAATATTTGCGGGAATTTTGAGGCTGTCAAATGGAGATCGGGGGAATGGCATATGGAAGATGGTTTGCGCGGTCCTTGAGGTCAAGGGACGGCTTTCTCCCGGACTTCGGCCACACTGGCCTCGGAGAGGAGGAGCTTATGGAATGAAATGCGCTGGTCTTGGGTCAGCGCGGCTTTGTAGGGGCCGTCTCGTGGTTGTTCATTGATTCTCATGATTTGGTGTTATCTGAGAAAAGAAAAAAATTTACCCCCCCCGAAAAACCCGAAAAACCCGAAAAAGCACAGGGACGAGGGGATGGGCGAAAAAGCAGAAATTGGGAAAGTCGGGGGACAAACGCTGAAAAACTGAAACGCTG
>CAZLEE010000025.1:0-31775 GCA_964558455.1 uncultured Verrucomicrobiota bacterium
CAAGTAATTTAGTCCGGAGCGTAGCTCAGCCTGGTAGAGCGCTTGCTTTGGGAATGATAAACGGGTTTTGGACTTCTTGGGACAAATTGAGAATCCCATTGCCTCCCAATCGAAATGTAAGTTTTGTGGCTTTTCTGTTCTGGACTCAAAAAGCCTGTTTTGGACCTCTAAACGGGCATATAGTATAGAACAGCAGTATAGAACAGGACCTGCCATGGAGTCATGCCAACGCCGGATTTTACTCCGCGTTTCGCCTATTTTTCTGTTGCTCGATGCTCAACCTTTTCTCCGCGTCAATCACCAGCCAAAGGAAACACTGAAGCGCGTGGCGGTTTCTCTTTTCATGTGCATGATTAATTGCAACCGGTGCCGCAACGCAAGCGGGCAATTACGGTTTTGTTGCGGTTTAAGGTTTCATGTAGCGGGAACGAATACTCTCACGCCACCAACCGAAGGCAATCAGAACTAGCACCCCAAGTCCTGCGGACAACGATAGTGCCGATATCCTTCCGCCGTGGCAGTGCGAATTGGTTTCGGTGCGCGGCTTTTCTTCCAGCACGCGACCGTTCACGACCGGCGTTGGTTTTGCCGCCGGAGTTGCCACAGCACTGACCGGGGGCGTCACGCCGGGGGCCGGGCCAAGCTGCGCTTCGGCACGTTTGGCGACGGTGGTATTTTCCGCCGCGACGGCGGGAACGAGTTCGGTTTGCACCTGTTTCAAACGGGCAATGGTTTCCGGCGTCGCTTTCCAGTAGCCCTTTTCGATGACGGCGAGCATCCGCTCCACCATCGCCTGGTAAGCCGCGAGATTTTCCGCAGCTTTGAACGTCTCGCGGATGCCGAGTGCGTGGCGATCCTGCACATACGTTTCAAACATCTCCTGCCACTTCGCGTCGCCCACGGCTTCAGGCACGGTGACTTGCCAGCCCCATAAATTGTCCGTCACCTGCCGGATCATTCGCGCTCCCGAATAGCCTTCCTTGAGCATGGCCTCAATCCACTTGGGATTGAGATAGCGCGCCCGCAGTTCGCGGCCCATGTAGCGTTCGAGCGTCATGGTTTCACCGGCGTTCGGATTGCTCAAATCGGTGACGAGCGTTTCCGCCGGTTTGCCGTTGACCTCGCGCACGGCCATCGCCGTGCCGCCGAGGTATTGGTAGAAATCGTCGCTGTCAATCGCGCCATAGACATTCGAGGAACGGCTGTGAACGACGCCTTTCGCGCCCTTCAACGCCAGCCGGAGCAACGTCGGCGAAAGATCGGCGTTCGTGCCCGCCGTCGCTCGCGTGCCCCAAAATCCCTGCCCGAACAAATGGCTCATGCGATTGAAAAACACGCCGGCGACCTGCTGCTCGTTCGTCCAACTGTCCGCTTGTTGGATGGCGTGATCCAATCCCGCGCCGTAAGTTCCCGACGGCACGCTGAACAATCGCACCGACGCAAACCGCTCGGCTTCGGCGGGCGCGACGCCCTGTGCTTCAAGCGCGGCGCGTGTCGCGGCGATGTTTCGCAACAGCGGATTGTCGGCATTGGTATCGGTCTTCACCACGTTCACCGCCTGATCGAGCAACAGCATCAGATTCGGAAACAAATCACGGTAGAGGCCGGATGGAATCACGGTGACATCCACGCGCGGGCGGCCGAGTTCCGTTTGCGGAATCAACTCCACGCCTTGCACGCGACCGCGCGGGTCCCACTTCGGGCGCACGCCCATGAGCGCGAGAATTTGCGCCTCCATCACGCCTTCATGCCTGCTGGTTTCGGTGCCCCAAAGATTGAAAACCAGCCGGTCGGGAAATTCTCCGTCGTGCCGTTTGCGGAAGGATGCGACGAGATCGGAGGCCAGCCGCGAACCGGCGGCAAAGGTCGCAGTCGTGGGCAAGCGTGACGGGTCGAAGCCGTAAAAATCTTTTCCCGTTGGCAGCGCGTCGGGATTGCGAATCGGATCGTTGCCCGGCCCGGCGGAGATGTAACGCCCGGCCAACCCAGCGGAAAGCGCGTCGAGTTCGGCATGGGCGGAAGCTTCGATGCGCGCCATCAAATCCGCTTTGCGCCGCTCGTGTTCTTCGGGCGAAAGATTCGGTTCAAGCGAGAGAATGGCCTCGGCGGTGGCGGCGCGTTTCGCCTCGTCGGGCGCGACGCCAAACGTGTGCATTCCAAACGGCGTCATCCGCTCGCCGATTTTTTCGATGTAATCGTCAATTGCCTCAAGCTGCTCGGAATCAAGTTGCGCTTCCGGCGCGGGCGTGATGCCGAGGTCTTTGAATAATCCGGTTTTTTCGCAGCGTCGCGCAATCTCGCGGAGCATGTCGCTGCCGGCAAGCGAACCTTTTTCGCGGGCGACATTGTAATCGTTGATGAGGCCGGAAATTTCGCGCAGTTCAGGATTGAGCGTGGCGCGGTCCAGCGGCGGCGGTAGATGCGTGATGATGGTTGCCATCGCGCGACGTTTTGCCTGCAAGCCTTCGCCGATGTCGTCCACGATGAACGGATACAACTGCGGCACCGCCCCGACGATAACCTCGCCCGTGTCGGCGGGAGTGAAGCCGACTTCCTTGCCGGGCAGCCATTCATGCGTGGCGTGTGCGCCAACATGAACCATCGCGTCCGCCTGGAAGTTTTTTTGCAGCCAAAGATAAAACGCCAGATACTGGTGATGCGGCGGCAGCGTGACATCGTGATAAACGGCCTCAATGTCCTGATCCCAGCCGCGCGTCGGCTGCGGCGCAAACAGGAGATTGCCCCAGCGCTGCGCGGGAAAAACGAAGAACGGTTTTCCGGTTTCGTCGCGCCAGACCATCGTTTTGCTCTGTTCCGGCTCGCCCCACTTGGCGGCGATTTGGGCGCGCAAACTTTCGGGCAATTGATCAAACCACACGCGATACTCGGAAATGGGCAGGAGTTGCACGCGACCGGAACGGGCGAGTTTGTCCAATTCGGCGGCGACATTCGTTCCCGGCATGGGATTGTTTCCAAACGTGCGGATGGCGGTGAATAATTCATCGGCGTTCGTCGGCGCGCCATTCGCGGCAAAGCCATCGGCACGAAGGCGGTTGAGAATTTGCAGCAGCGATTGCGGCAGGACATTTAGATATGATGCGCCGATGCTCTCCTTGCCCGGCGGGTAGTTGTAATAAATGATGGCGACATGGCGTTCGTTGGGCGGTTCGTGGCGTAATTTCACCCATGCTTGCACGCGGTCGGCGAGCCGTTCAACGCGCTCGGCAATGGGCATCGTCATCACATAGGTTTCGCCGGTGGCCACGTCCACGAGCTTTTCCTTCGAGGCAACAATCGTCGGCGCAATCGCGCCCGCCAGTTCCGCGCTGCCGACTTGCCAGGATCTCTCGATGAAGTCGAGGCCGCTGGCGGAGCGTTCCCATTCGGCGCGGCTCTGGCTGTTCAAGGCAATGGCATTGATGATCGGAACATCCAGTTGCGCGAGCAACGGCGCGAGCCTGGACGGAACATTGCCAATTTTCAGCGTCAGCCCGACGATGGCCTCGACGCGGCTGTGGCTGTTGGTGTCGAGATATAAAACCGGCAACGCGGCGTCGGCCGGATAGCCGAAGCCGAAAAGCGCGTTGAATCCGCGCGCGTCCAACGCGGTATTGATGGCGGAAAGCAATTCGGTCTGGCCGGCGGTCGCGGTATCGCGCGAGAAAAAAATGCCAATCCACGGACGCTCGCGGCGTTCGGGGTGGCCGGTCAGATACGCGGCGGAATAATCTTCAAACCGCGTGAACGCGCGGCGGCTGGCGGGATCGAAGAAACCGATTTCAGGAAACACCGATGGTGGCAGGAATTTCAAGCCGGGAAAATGTTTTCGGGCGAGCGCGGCGCGAACCATCTGGACGAGATTCGCCTGACCGCCCGCGTCAAAATACGCGGCGAGCGCGGCATCGCGTTTGAAACCGAGATCGGCAAATTCCGGGTCGAGTGTGCTACCAACACCAGCGACGAAACTGCCGCGATCTGCCGCCGCGCGAATCTCTGGCGCAAGCGCCCGGAGCAATGCACCGTAGCGGGTGTAGCCGATGATGAGGTCGCTTTCGCGGACGAACTGACGGTCGTCATCGGACAATTCAATGCGCGGAAAGGAGCGGATGGTCACGTCCTTCAGTGCAGGATCACGACGCAGTTCCGTGATGGCGCCGATGGCGGCGGCGGATGACGCATCGCCGGTGAGCAGCGCGACTTTCACCGGCGCGGCTTGGGCGGGCAGACCGAACAGGCACGCGGCGAAGACGAGCAATGGAGCGAAGAACTTCACGCCACGCTCATTTCGGCTTGGCCTCGTCGTCCGGCACATAAACCACCTGGCCGTTGGCGAGGCGATACGCCGTGCCGAGTCGCGTGCCCTGGCCGGAAAGAGTTTTATCCGTCACTTTCTGGACTTTGATTTGCGCGCCCTGCTTGGTGATGATTTCCATTTCGCCGTTCTCGGTCTGCTTGACCAGCGTGACGTTGGCATTTTTGTCGAGCAGCTTGCCGGACGAGAACAAGGCAAACAGCGCAATCAACAACGCGACGATGAAGGCGACGCTGACATCGAACAAATTGGCAATGCCGGCGAGCGGGTCTTCGTCCTGTCCGGGTGCTGGCCCGTGGGCGGAAAGTCGGTGGCGATGAACAAAGCGCATGGTCATTCCTTTCCTTTGGCGGCGCGAAGGACACGCTCGGCATGAAACGCCAGCGCCTGTGAATCAGCGCGCACCCAGCTTTCGCGGGCGGCGGCGATGAGATAAGCGGTCACGCTGATGGTCAGACCGATGACGGTGGCGGCAAAGGCCGTGACCATGTTGCTGGCGAGCGCGGGCAAATTGCCGTCGGCCAAACCCTGCAACGCATCAGCCATCGGGATGAGCGTGCCCATGAGGCCAAGCGACGGGCCGACGCGCACGGCGAGCCGCAGTCGGCCGAGCGCCCGCCAGCATTCGCGTTCGGTGTTTTGCAGGATTTCTTCCAGCCGCAAGTCGAGTCCTTCGCCCGCTTGCTTGGCCGCAACTTCGTCCAACGCTTTTTGTGCGCGTTCCAAGCCGGAATGCCGGCCAAAACGGCGATCCCATGCCTCGCGCAGAAACGCGCCGACAGAAATCAAGATGGCCGCCAGCAAGCCCAGCAAGCCGAGTAATACCGGCCAGACAAGAAAGGCGGCGATGTGATGAAACAATTCGCGGAGTTGGTCAACGGCGGTCATTTGATTTAGGGCAAATAGATTAACTGTGACTCCAACAACATGGGCAGATTTTTTGTCATCACACTTTGATTGTCAATCGTCACACACTTTTATGTTGTCAAACCCCCGGTGATAATGACATTCTAAAAACGCTCTTTGACACAGCCGGTCGAAATGACCGGTCAGAACATTTTTTAGTGACCAGGGAACCCCGTGAAATTCGGGGACGGTTGCGCCACTGTGACGGGCTACAAGCTCCAACAAGCCACTGCGTGAAAACGTAGGAAGGCCGGAGCGAGGTTTGATGCCCGGAGTCAGGATACCGGCTAGAAAATGCTCATCCCGGCCCGCCTTGAGTAAGGCTGGCAACTTCTCCGCAAAGAGAAGGATGAGGCCAGTCCGTTCAAACTGTTTTTGGGCGGCTCGTCGAATTTACCTCCATTCCTCGTTTGCGAAGTCTGGAGGTTTTTTTTCAAACATCTTCCGGCCTCGCGCTGGTCTCTCAACCAAAAACCGTTCCGTGATTTTATTCACGAAACAAAATTGAAAGATCAGCATAATGAAAAAAGTTAGTTTCGCGCTGGCGTTAGCCAGCTTGTTTCTCGTCTCCAAATCACCAGCGATTTCGCTGGATGACATCCAAATCTGGACCGGCTCCGGCACCAATCGTGCCGCGCTCGTCATCGAGTGGAGCGTGCCGGAATCATTGACCAACTCCACCGTGCCCGTTCCGGTTGCGGACAAAACGCTCGTGTGGGGCTATCGCTTCAACGGCACGGCCACCGGCACGCAAATGCGCGATGCCATTCTTGCCGCCGATCCGAAGCTCTACTTCGTCGAGTCCATCTCGGAATATGGCGCATTTGTTGACGGCATCGGTTACAACCTCAACGGCAATGGCGTCATCGGCATTACGGATGGCAGCAGCACGAATTACATTGTCAATGGCTTGTTGACAAACGCCACGGTGAATATTGACGCGGCGCACGCGCTGAACAGCGGCGATTTGTATTGGGGCGGCTTGTATGGGCCGAATTGGGAAACGTGGAATGAAACGAACGGCGCGGGCGGATTTTTCTCGTCGCCCAATCGCGGCACGAATGCGTATTGGACGCCGACCGACACCACCTATTACTCAGCCGGTTTGCACGGCCAGTGGGTATATAATTTTGGTTTGGACGCCACGACCGTGACCAATGGCTCTTGGTTCGGTTTTTCCGTTGCGGCGGGAGAATATGAATCCGCCACGAACGCGGCTTACAACATTCACAAGCACGCGCCGGTTTCGCCCGACGGCACTTACGTTGCCTACGTTTGCAACACCAATGATTTTGCCGTGCAAATTGTCAGCGCCAACAATGTCAACTCGGCTTCGCCCTACAACGACCCGACGGCGGTTTTAGGGCATCCAACATTGAAGTTCCGCAATGGCTCGGCAACCGCAGCGATTCACCGGAGCAAAACGGTTGAACCTCCTTACTATAAAGATCCAAACGGCAGCAACGTCATCACCAAGATAAACGTCGGCGGCTATGTCACCGTCAACATGGGCCGTAAAATTTACCATGACCCGAATAATCCCTACGGTGTGGATTTCGTTGTCTTTGGCAATTCGTTTTATACTGCGGGCGGATATACCGGCGGAGCCATCAGCGATGCCACGGACGAAAATGTGGCGAACATTCCCAACGGCACCGCCGGAACTTACGGCCATCCCACCATCGTTTCAGTCAGTCAGGACAACACGAATTGGTTCACTTATCCTTACGTCGCCACCCTCATTCCCGACAATGCCTATCGCTGGGATTCCGCCAACCACGCTTGGACGGACGAGCAGATGAATGAAACCAAGCCGCTGAATCCCTCGTTCAGTTTGCCGAAAAGCATTACCGTAGCCAGCGCGCTTGACCAGCAAGTGAATGCCTGCGGCGGCACAGGCTACAATTTGCAGGCGTCTGGTCTGCCGTGGATTCAATACGTCCGCGTCTGGGCCGGCACGAGCACCAACGACACGAGTTCCGGCAATTACACCGTCATTGACTCCATCGGCGCGGTCAATCCAATTGCCGTTGGCGATGCGCTTTCCATCACGCCAAGCAATTTGGTTTCGGGCGTTACAAATCTCGTCTTTCAAAAACCGAGTGATTTGAGCCAGACGTTGATCTCGCTCAATTTTGATTCCGTCAGCACAAACGCCAGAGTCAGCACCGTCAGCCTGCACGAATTTTCCTCGTTCGCGCCGGTCGTCGGCAGCGTCTCCAGCGCGTATCAACTCCAAGCGCGTTCGCTCGCGGACACGAATCCGGTGACGCTTCAAGCCAACATCGGCTTGCGCGCGGGCGACAATTATTCCGGCAACGGCAGCGACCTGCGCGTGTATCAGTGGAACTGCACGAACTGGATTTCGCAGCCGTTCACCTTCAATCCGGCTAACAACCAAGTTTTCGTCGCGGGCGTGACGAATTTTACCGCGTTCGTCGTTTCGCAAATTGTGCCGCCGAATTTGAGCGCGCAAAATTCCACGAACGGCTTCGCCTTCCAGTTCACGCCCGTGGCGAATTGCCCGCACGTTTTGCAACGCTCCACCGACCTCGTGAACTGGACGCCGATCTACACCAACACGATTTCCGGCACTCAACCGGTCACTTGGCAAGACACCAACGCACCGGCAGGCAACGCGTTTTACCGCGTGCAGTTGATTGTTCCGTGAACTGCCGCAATAAAAATTCGCAATCGATATTCGCCGGCGCGTTCGTCCAGCGCGGACGCGCCGCGCGAAATTCCGCGTTCACGCTGATTGAATTGCTCGTCGTCATAGCCATCATTGCGATTTTGGCGGCACTGCTGTTGCCCGCCTTGAGCCAAGCCAAGGCCAGGGCCAAAAGCATTCAATGCCTGAGCGGCTTGCGTCAGATGGTTATTGCCGCGCACATTTATGCCGGCGACAACGACGAATTTTATCCCATCGCCCAATACATGGATGACGACGGTAATTTTTATTGCTGGGATTTAAGCACGACTTACGACGCCGCCGGGAACGCCACCGTCAAGCCGGGAATTTTGTGGGAAGGTCAAGGCAACGCACAAATTCAGCAATGCCCGTCGTATGAAGGCGGCGCGAATTGGGCGGACAATCCCTACACCGGCTATAATTACAACACCAGCTACCTCGGCCACGGGCAGGGCGAAGCCATCGAGCAACCGGCCAAAACTTCCGCCGTCCTGCATCCAGTCAAAACGGTGATTTTCGGCGACGGGCAATATGCCAACGGTGCGAATAAATTCATGCGTGCGCCGTTCCCGAATCCCGGCGACGCGGATTTTGACGGACGCTACTCCGGCACTCAGGGTTTTCGCCACCGCAATCGCAGTAACGCCGCCTTTTGCGACGGCCACGCCGAATCGTTGCGCGACTGCTGCACCAACTCTTCGGAACCTTTTCCCATTGCGCCCGGCACGGGCTTCCTTTCCGTCAGCAACTCCATGTATGACCTCAACTAAAACCATTATGAACAAACCACGCATCCTACTCCTCACCGGCATGATTCTGGCCGCCGCCCTGTCGCGGCTGATTCCGCATCCGCCGAATTTCAGTCCCGTCGCGGCGCTCGCGCTGTTTGGCGGCGCAGCCATCGCCAGCAAACGGCTGGCCTTTGTCCTGCCGTTGGCCGCGATGTTTTTGAGCGATTTGATCTTGGGATTCAGCCTGCTTACTCCCGTGATTTACGGCTGCTTCGCGCTCATTGTCTGTCTTGGCTTTTGGGTGAAACAAAAACAAAATGTCGGACGCATCGGCCTCGCTGCCGTCGCGGGGGCAATTTTATTTTTCGCCGTCACCAACTTTGGCGTCTGGGCGATGGGTTCGTATTATCCCAAAACCGGCGCGGGTTTGGCGGAATGTTTCACCGCCGCGATTCCGTTTTTCTGGAACACGCTTACGAGCGATCTCTATTATGCCGCACTACTTTTCGGCGCATTGCGCGCGGCGGAATGGCGCTGGCCGGTTTTTCGTCCAATCCCGGCGGTTTGCTAAAATGAACTTTTTGACCATGCCATTGACAACGCCGTCCATTCAAAGAACATGTCTGCCTTCGACTGATCGGGTGGGCAAGGATGGCAGCTTTGGTATGGTCTCTTTCTTCTCAAAATCACGCAATACGCCAAATACCGGCTTGACACGTCCGCTGCCAAAATGCTATTAGTAGTGCAGTTCTTTGAACGAGGACACAAGTAATTGTGTGTCACCAAGTGAATGAGTGCCCCATGCCACGGCTGGGGAGAATAGGGAAGCGGGTGTGAATCCCGCACGGTAGCGCCGCTGTAACGAGTGACGAACGCTTCACGAGCCACTGCATTTTTGATGCGGTAAGGCGAAGCTGGTAGGACGATCTCGAAGTCAGAAGACCTGCTTGTTCATGCTCATCAAGTCCCGCGTCGTGTGATGCGGGCAACGATCACGCCAATGATCGGATGAGGGAAAAGTCGAGCTTCGTTGCCCGCCTTCACTCCCTCGTGAGTGGCTGCGGGTTTTTTCATGCCCGCATATCATCCACGAGTGATTTCCCTCCGTAATAAGAAACTGCGGCTGGCAGCCGCAAAATGAAATCACTCGACATGCTGCACGAACAAATTGACGGCCAGCTACGGCTGGCGCAACTCGACCCGCTCCACGGTCAAACTTTCTCAGTCCGCAAACGCGATGGCCGCATCGCCCCCTTCGACGAATCCCGCATCCTGCTGGCCATTGAAGCCGCGTTCAAGGCCGATGCCGGCATCGCGGCGGATCAAGCACTGCCGGCTGAATCACAAGCCGCCGCCATCCGCGTCACAAACGCGGTGGTGCAAGCGGTGGTTTCGCGGGCGGCGAAAGGCGAATCGCTGGAGATCGAATCCGTTCAGGACATGGTCGAGGCGCAACTGATGGCGGCGGGACAGCATCGCGTGGCGAAGCGTTACATTCTTTATCGCGAAGACCGCCGCAAGGCGCGGCTGGCGCGCGACATCGGCGAACCGCTCGTGCCGTCCGTGTCATCGGTGGACGAATACCTGTCGGCGGCGGATTGGCGCGTGAACGCCAACGCCAATCAAGGCTACTCGTTGGGCGGACTCATTCTCAACATTTCAGGCAAGGTGACGGCGAACTACTGGTTGTATCACGTTTACGGCGGAGAGATTGAGCGGGCGCATCGTGAAGGCGATTTTCACATTCACGATCTGGACATGCTGGCCGGCTATTGCGCGGGTTGGTCGCTGCGGCAGTTGCTTTGGGAGGGTTTCAACGGCGTGCCAAATAAAGTCGAAGCCGGCCCGGCGAAACACTTGCGCACGGCGCTCGGCCAGATGGTGAATTTTCTCGGCACACTGCAAAATGAATGGGCGGGCGCGCAGGCTTTCAGTTCCGTGGACACTTATCTCGCGCCGTTTATCCGCAAAGACGGACTCGGCTATGATGAAATCCGGCAGTGCCTTCAGGAGTTCATTTACAATCTGAATGTGCCGTCACGCTGGGGCACGCAGACGCCGTTCACCAACCTGACCTTCGACTGGATCTGCCCCGCTGATCTGCGCGAGCAACAACCCAACATTGGCGGCAAAGAAATGCCGTTTTGCTACGGTGAATTGCAGGCAGAAATGGATTTGATCAACCGCGCCTTCATCGAGGTGATGACGGCGGGCGACACCAGGGGACGGCTGTTCACCTTCCCGATTCCGACTTACAACATCACGAACGATTTTAATTGGGATCATCCCAACACCGATTTGCTCTTTGAGATGACGGCAAAATACGGCCTGCCGTATTTCCAGAACTTCATCAATTCCGAATTGCAGCCCAACATGGTGCGCTCGATGTGCTGCCGGTTGCAACTGGACTTGCGCGAACTGCTCAAGCGCGGCAACGGCCTCTTCGGCTCGGCGGAACAAACCGGCTCGGTGGGCGTCGTCACGATCAACTGCGCACGGTTGGGCTATAAATTCCGGGGAGACGAAGCCAAGCTGACTGTGGAACTCGACCGCCTGTTGGAACTCGCCAAGCAAAGCCTCGAAATGAAGCGGCGCGTGGTGGACGAGCGCATGAAGTCCGGGCTGTATCCGTTTACCAAACGCTACTTGGGCACGCTGCGGAATCATTTCAGCACCATCGGCGTGAACGGCATCAACGAGTGCATCCGCAATTTCACCGCCGACAGCGAGGACATTTCCACGGAGCAAGGCGCGGCTTTCGGCCTGCGTTTACTGGATCACATCCGCCAGCGAATCGTCGCGTTTCAAGAGGAAACCGGGCATCTCTACAACCTCGAAGCCACGCCCGCAGAAGGCACGACCTATCGCTTCGCGCGCGAGGATCGCAAGCGCTTCCAGAAAATTCTCCAGGCCGGCACGGCCGATGCGCCTTACTACACCAATTCAACCCAACTGCCGGTGGGCGAAACCGCCGACCCGTTCGCCGCGATGGTGCATCAGGAGGCGTTTCAACGGCGCTACACCGGCGGCACGGTGTTTCATCTTTACATGGGCGAACGCATTTCCAGCGCGCGGGCGTGCAAGGAACTTGTGCGCCGCACGCTCACGCGCTTCCGCATTCCCTACATTACCGTCACTCCGACGTTTTCCATCTGCCCGCAACATGGCTATCTCACGGGTGAACACGAGTTCTGCCCGAAGTGTGACACGCAACGCCAGCCATGCGAAATCTGGACACGCGTGATGGGTTATTATCGCCCCGTCTCGCAGTTCAACCGGGGAAAACAAAGCGAATTCAACGAGCGGGAATTTTTCGTCGAACCGTCTGGCGCGGTTGCGGTGGACGAACTGGTAACGGCATAATGACGGGCGCATTCACAATGGAAGAGCCGGCGCGGATTTCCACGGGCGAAATCATTCCCGTGGCTGGCGTCATTCCAATGACCACGGTGGATTTCCCAGAGCGGTTGGCGCTGGTGGCGTTCACACCCGGCTGTCCGTGGTGCTGCGGCTATTGCCACAATGCCGGATTGCGAAAAATCGGCCAACCGACCGCCGGACGCTGGGAGCGCGTCTGCGATTTACTGGATGAACGGCGGGGATTTCTCGAAGCCGTTGTTTTCAGCGGCGGCGAGCCGACGCTGCATCCCGGATTGGGCCAGGCCCTGCGGGATGTGCGCGACAGGGGATTTCTGACCGGCCTTCACACGGCGGGTATTTTTCCCGAACGCCTCGCGCAACTGCTGCCGTGGCTCGATTGGGTTGGCCTTGACATCAAAGCGCCTTTCGACGAGCGCTACGCTCGGTTGACGGGCGATCCTGAAAGCGCCGCGAAGGTTGCCCTCAGCCTGAACCTGCTGCGGTCTTCCAGCCTCCCGTTTCAACTGCGAACAACAGTCGGGCCGGGAGCGTTGAGCGAACACGATTTTGCGGAGCTATGTCAACAGCTTCGCCGTTCTGGCGCGCCCGCCCCGGTCAAGCAAATGGCCCGTCAAAACACATCAACCAATTTTGATCCCGAAAAGATTTTATGATCCTGAACGACAAGCAAATCAGCCTGCTGGCCCGCAAGGGCATGATTCGTCCCTTCACCCAAAAACTGGTGCGTCAAGTCGCGAGCCATCCGGTGCTCTCGTTTGGCCTGTGCAGTTTCGGCTATGACCTGCGGCTCTCGTCAAAGGAATTCAAAATTTTCCGTCATGTGCCGGGCAAGGTGGTTGACCCGAAGTGCTTTTCACCCGCCAGTCTTGAGCCCGCCAAGCTTCATCGCGACGCCTCCGGCAGTTTTTTCATCCTGCCCGGTCGCAGCTACGGGTTGGGCGTGGCGATTGAGCGTCTGCATTTGCCGGACAATGTCAGTGCATTATGCGTGGGCAAGAGCACGTATGCACGATGCGGCATCATCGCCAACGTCACGCCCGCCGAAGCCGGCTGGCAGGGACACTTGACACTGGAGTTTTCCAATAGCAGTGCCGCCGACTGCCGCATCTACGCCGACGAAGGCATCGTGCAAATGGTCTTTTTCCAAGGCGAAGTTTGTGCAACTAGTTATTCCAAGCGAGCTGGAAAATACCAGAAACAGGCCCAGCGCATCACGCTGCCATGCGCATGAACGGCAAACCTTCCCATCAATTTCACGGCCGGAGCGCCCCCATTGATCGCACACGCTGTCCGCTCTGCGGGCAGCCGAACGACTGCCAGCTTTGCACGGCGGATGCCTACAAAGGCCCGTGCTGGTGCTTTCACGCAAAAATTCCCGACGAACTGCTCGCGCAAGTCCCGGCGGATTTACGGAACAAAGCCTGCATCTGCCGCGCCTGCGTGACGAAATTTCATCGCGCCAAAGCAAGTCGAGGCGCGACGCCAAAGATTTTACCCGGTGATTATTATTTTGATGGCGGGCTGATGGTTTTCACCGCCGCGTATCATCTACGACGCGGCTATTGTTGCGGCAGCGGTTGCCGCCATTGTCCTTACCCTGCCGCAAAATGTGTTTCACCGGCCTTTCCTGCATGAGTCAACCGGGCAATCTGGAATGGCAGGAACGCGCGATTGAATCAAAGCGCACGCTGCTGGCCTATCTGCGCTCCAAGCCGAAAAACTTTACGATGGAAAATTACCTGTGCGTGACGGACATCCTCTGCAAAGCCGGCTGGCAATACGCCGACACCTTGTGGAAAAAGGATGCTGTCCAGCTCGACACACTTGCCGCCGCTGAATTGGAATTGCAACGCCAGATTGCTGCCGACAAGGACCGCATTCTGCGCCAGACTGTGAAAAGTTACCGAGGTAGGGCTGGCTGAAAAACAACCTTGCGGCAGAGGCTAAAGCCGATCTGCCGCAAGGTGTGTTTCGATATTCGCTTTTGGAATTTGAGCTATCGTGTCTTGGCGCGGTAAAATCGGCTGGCACTGTTGGTGGCCGCGCTGTCGGTAAATGTCATTGTGCTGCTGGTGCCGGTGAAATTGGTGACGGTATTCCAAGCCGCAGGCGACAGGTTGGTGGTGGATTCAATCGAATAATTTGCCAGCGCCGGGCCGGACCAAGTCAGATGCGCGCCGGTGGCGTTGATGCCGGTGATGGCCAATTGTCCCGCCGTGCTGGGACTGGTGACGGCCAAGACGGCAAATTGCGGACGCAGGCTGGTTTCTTGCGGAGCGGGCACGTCGTTTGTGGATACGGAAAAAGTGACTGCGTTGGCAGCGAGCAGATTCGTCAGACTGAAGGTCACCACGCTAGGTCCGTAGTTGGCCGGTCCGCTCCACTGCGCAACGTCGTCGCCGCCGTATTGGACGCCATTGAAGTAGAGGCGGTCGTTGTTGGCGTCGGCGTAGGTATAGAGCGCGGTGAGCGTGGCGTTGGTCGCGTTTGCGGGATTGACCGGCGCGAATACAGCGGTGCGCTGACTAACTTCGCCCGACGCCGGCGAACTGTAAATATCGCCGCTGCCTTCGGCAACTGAGTAAGCAAACGCATTGGTCAACGCGCTGCTTTGATAAACGGCCGTGAGTCCGACATATTGGATGCGTCCATCGAAACTGTCCGGCGTCGCTTCGGTCACGCTGATCGAGTTGGGCGTGCCATTCGTGAAAAGCATTCCCGCCGGAATGGGCACTGCCACCAGCCAGACGCCATAGCCCGAACCGTAAGCACACGGCGCGTCGCTACTAAACAGGGCGTTCAAGTCACCGGTCGTGCCGAACACGAACGGGTTCGCCGCCGGCAGGTTGGTGCCATTCACCGCGACCGTCATCTGGCAGGTGTAATCCGGCGTGCCACCCCAAACCGTCATGAGCAGCCGACTGGCGACGATGCGATTGCAGGCCGGAACGGTAATGGTTTCCTGGTAGGTGTAAGGCAGGCTGGGCGCGACGTTCAACCAGGTGGGAATGTTCGTCCAAAACAGGCCGCCATTGGCGATGTTGCCCGCTAGCACATTGGTCATGCCCAATCCGCCAAAAGCATAGCCTCCGACTGCCATTGAAAACACCGTGCCGGCATTGCTCGCGCCGCCGGTGGAAGTCCAGCCGTAGAGCGTGTTGTTGGTATAAGCCAGATCGCCGACGGGACTAGAACCGTCGGTGCCAGTGAAACTGTGGAGGAGGTTGAAACCGCTGCCATCCAAACCAATCTTGAACAACGTGCCGAGATTGCTGCTGCCGCCAGCCTTGGTCGTGCCCACGAGAAATGAACCGATTGAAGTCAGCGCGCCGTTGGGATTCGCGCCATTGGTTGCGCCGCCGGTGAAATTAAACAACACGCTATAACCGCTGCCATCAGTGTTCAACGAATAGATGGTGCCCAAGTTCGCCGTGCCGCCAATGCGCGTCGTGCCATAAAATTTTGAACCGACCAGCGTCAAGCCGCCATAAGGATTTGCGCCATTGGTTGTGCCGCCGGTGAAGTTGACGAGATTGGTGTAGCCGCTGCCATCGGGATTGACGCTGAAAACCACGCCATCGTTGCCGGTGCCAATCAAGCTGCCAGTGCCGCCATGAACAGTCGCGCCGTAGAGCACGCCATTGTTCAGCAAGAGCGAACCGCCCAACGGTCGTGAACCGTCATTCGTGCCGCCGGCAAACGTGTGTAAATTGGTAAAGCCGAGGCCGCTGGTGAGCAGCGAATAAATCGAGCCGACGCCCGTGCCCGTGCCGTAGTAGGTCATTCCGTAGAGCGTGGAACCATCCACAATCACGGCGCTGTAAGGTTTGTAGCCGGTGCTGGAAGTAAAGGTGTGCAAGTTTTGATAACCGGAGCCGTCCGTATTGACCGCAAAGACGGTGCCAACGCCGGCTGTGCCATTGGCACTGCCGCCGTAGTAGGTCGTCCCGTAAAGGGTTGATCCGCTCAACGCCAGCGAGCCGAGCGGTTGATAGCCGTCCAGCGCGGCATTGGTGAATGTGTGCAGAATGGCAAAGCCGCTGCCATCCGTGTTGACTGAATAGACCACGCCGCCGCCCGCCGCGCCTTGATTGGCCGTGCCGTAAAGCGTCGAACCGGAGATGACCGGCGCGCCATAATACGGATTGGCTCCGTCCGCGCCGCCGGTGAACGAGTGGAGCACGTTGAATTGGGCGGAGGCGCCGCTGCCGCTTAATGCCAGCAGTGCGGCCGCCATTCCGAGGGAATGAATGTTTTTATTTTTCATTGTTTTGATGTTTATATTGGCTTGCCCTTTTTTGGTTTGAGACGGTGGTCACTTGGAAGCGTCCCACAAATCTTTCGTGGTGATGGTTTCGGCTTCGACATGGCCGTCGCAATACGCAGCGACAAAGCCTTTCTTGGGATGGCGATAGTTCACGTCCACGACGGGGTTGGTGAAGGAACTGCCGCCGCCGCAGTAATACTTGCCCGGAGTGCAATCCGCGAAAATGATCGTGGCTGACGGAAAGTGGACGCGGCTTTCCTTGACGCCATACCAAAAGCAGGATTCGTTTCCCGCGAAATTGAAGACGTTCAAGCCGTAGCTCAGAAAAATGTTGGTGTCCCAAGTCACGGGAATTTTCTGCAAATCCGCCGGGCAAAGATAAACACCCGAAGACTTGCCGATGAACGGCTTGATCAAATCCATCCAGCGGGTGGACGCGTTGATGTAGGCAGGCGGGTAGGACTTGGTTTCGTCGGCGTAAATCATGGTCGCCAGTTCGATCTGCCGGAGATTGTTTTCGCAAGCCGCGCGTTTGCCGCGCTCCTTGGCGCTGGCCAACGCGGGCAGCAGCAGCGCGGCCAAAATGGCGATGATGGCAATCACCACCAGGAGTTCAATGAGGGTAAAGGCAAATTCATGGCTCGCGGATTGGGTAAAGATCGTTTTATCCGACTTTCCGGCATTCCGCATTTCGAGTTTGAGCCAAATGTTCACGTCCTATTGGGGCGGGCCATCTCGCACCGCAGTAATACTTAAATGGCTTTTAGTATTACCAAATTACGGGTGTTACGCAAGCTCTCTCACGTAACACTTTTGCGGCTGGTTTCGTTGAGATCGCCCGTGTTTGGACCAACACACCGCGATAGACTGTTTGAAAGGCACCGGGCATGACTCGACATGGCTGCGGGTTTGAATAGAATGGCGGCATTATGGCAGACGAAACCACCTCCATCACCCGCATCAGTGTGTTTCCTTGCCGTCAAAATTGCTGGGCGATTACGATAGAATGATGGATCAAAAGGGTTGCGACAATCGCTCGCCAGCAATTGCGGACATGATGCGGGCTCAACTTGTGGATCACCGAGAAAAGACCGGACAAGGAGAGATTGCGGGCACCATCACGTTGGTTTACGACCATCACACCAGCCATGTTCAAGAGTCGCTCACGACGATCCAGCATGATCACCACGAGGTGATCATTTCCACCATGCACGTTCATTTGGATCATCACAACTGCCTTGAAGTACTGGTGGTGCGGGGCAAGGCGTCCAAAATCAGAAAAATTGCCGACAGCCTTATTGCCGCACGCGGCGTCAAGCATGGAAAACTGACAGTCACATCCACCGGTAAGGACTTGCCCGCCTGATTGCCCCTTCGAAAAGGATGAATCAACAGCCCGCATTGCTTAGCGAACGATCAATTCTCGTTTTTTTTCTACGGGGGTCTAAATGAGTCCACTAAATTCTCCAGCAGAAGAAATTGTTTATCGAAAGGTGTTGCGCTTCTTCCCGGATGAAGCAAAATCTTGGAAAAACGGCAAGCGGTAGCAGATTGCGGTAACAGATTAATTGGTGAACGTGACAAAAGTTGCGTAAAACCCAAATAAATTGAGATCGGAGCGTAGCTCAGCCCGGTAGAGCACTTGCTTTGGGAATGATAAACGGGTTTTGGACAAACATGGACAAATTGAGAATCCCCTTGCCTCCCAAGCAGAAAATCATTTTTTGGACCTTTCAAATTTGGACCCGAAAAGCCTGTTTTGGACTCCAAAACGGGCATATAGTATAGAACGGCAGTATAGAACGGGGAACTGCGGAAACGTGGACTTTCTTCGGGGCATTTGCGCAATAAACACATTCATGCGACGGTGGAAAAAGTCAAATTTTAGGTTCGTCTCCCCTTGCCTTTTCGCCGGCTTGTGATTGCTGCTCTTGTTTCAATTTATTTGCAGCCTCAATTTCCAACCTGGCTTGGACGAATCCTTTGAGATTGGGATTCAAGCTGGAATTCGAAGAAGTCGTGACGACATGGATTCCTGCGGCGGCGAACGGTGAACTCGCAATGCGTCTGAGTTCGGCAGGCGAAAACTTCATTTCCGATTTCTTCTCCTCAACTTTGAGGGCACGCTTTCGTTTCGTCTTCATGGTGGGGTGAACCGTGTTGTCCGGGTCATTGCGCGATGATTGCGTTGGAAATCTCAATGTCAAGGTGATGCAGGGCGTTGGACGTGCGTTCGCGGTCCGCGAGCATCGGCGGGAGGTTTTTTACGGCAAGCTCATCGGCGGGAACGCCCGGCTTGAGTCCTATCAGGAGACTCTTTTGTGAATTGACCAACTGGCCTATCTGCGTTGAGAGTTTGTTGAATTTTCCCGAAATTTGATCTCTGTATTTCTCGTTGGGGATCTGGTCAAGGCGGCTGAGGTCGTTGGTGACGCTTTGGACACAGAAATTTTGGAATGCATTGAATGCCTCAAATTCCGCACGCACGGCGCTCGCCGGGGTGGGATTGGCAACTTGGACTGTCTTGCCTCCCGGAAGGACATGCACGATTTTGGGAGACGATGCCGGACTGTTATTGGAAATTGGATTCGCAGACATTTGCTGTGCGACCTCCGGTGCGGGAGGTTGTGGATTGGCGATTTGCTGCGGCGGTGCGGGACTCGCTGCCATAGGCGTGATGGGATTTGGGGGCGTTGCGGAAGGCATTACCGCCGGCTGAATCTGGTTTTGAGGCGTGGGCGCTGCGGCACGGGCTACTGGTGCCGGTTGGGGATTTGGCTGCGCGGCAACTGTCGGGTGTGACTTCCAAAACGAACGGACAAAACGTGCGCCGAAATAAAACGCGCTGAGAAGCGCGCCCGCGAAAAACAGAAAAATGATGGCCCGGCGGAGGAAGACTCCAAACCTGGCGGCTTTCAAAAGCTGCTCCTCTGTCAGAAGTCCTCCCTTCGCGGGCGGATCAGGCTCCTGTGCCAGAGCGAAATGTTGTTGTGACGTCTGTTGCTGTTGCGGTTCTGATTGCGCGGGAGCCGGTGTCCCCTTCTGGGATTGCCGGGCTGCCGGAGCCTGCGCTTGCGGACTCGGTGCCGGCGTTGGTTGAACAGGCGTGGTTCGCTGGTTTGTTTGGGAATCGCCTCTCTTTCGAGGGGGTGTTCCAATGATCTTTACGGGTTCACCCACCATCGAGGCGGCGATGTTCTCGCGGGTGGCGGGTTCAATGGACGGGTCAATCGGATGGTAAAGGAACGTCACCTCCGGCGGGACTTTCCCCAAGGCGCAATCCTTCAGGTACACCCGTTCAATTTCGGCATCCACCGCGTCCAGATAGCGCTGACGAATGGCCGCGTCCTGTGCGCTCTTGAGGGACGCGCTGATCCCGTAGCCGATGCCGAACAGCACGGCTATTGGCAAATTGAAAATGGCGAGAAGAACTTCGATTTTGACAAGTGCCAGCGTCTCGTTTGCGTAACGCGGGGTTCCACGACTGCGACTGTGGCTGGTGGCGCCCGATTCCAGACGGGCTTTCGCAGCCCATACATTGGCCAGCCCCACTTTCCATTGAAAAAAGGCCATCACCAAACCGGCGAGCAGGGGGAAGCCACGCCACCCCAACAGATGTTGGTAGCGCTCCAAGCCGGGTGCCAGGGCCACCCAACCAAGCAGGAAACTGCCGGGTGAAATCATCCAACCCAAAAAACCGCAATTGAGCCAGATGATGGAAGCCGGGATGAAGTCACCGTAATTGTAATGGCGCTCCCCCATGCCAACCCTGAAGAAAGGCTCGGTCGCAGTCCCCAAAAATTTGATGAACCACTTGCCTCCCTCGCCCGCCGCCTTGCGGTTGAATTTGTTTACCTGGTCTTCAAAGTATTTTCCTCCCGGGAAATCCGGGAAATTCGGGCTTCCTATGAAGCTGTCGCGTTTAGCAGTGTCTTTTTGTTCGTCCATAAATTTATCTGGGCTCCTGCGCGAAGGTCCGTTTGCAGAATTGTTTGCCGCCGTTGATCTCGAATTGGTGCGCCAGCCAGAGGATCACCGCCTCGCAGGTGCCATCCCCACCCTTCTTGAGTTTGCTGAATTCCTCCGGGCGCATTCCGAGTTTTTCGGTTTCCTCGATGGAGAGGTTGCCAACGCAAGACCTCCCTTCCGGCGGTTGGCCAAAGATGAGGCTGGAAAGGGAATAGTCTTTTTGCGTGAATCCTTTGAAGAGTCCCCCGGCCGAGAAGTGCCGCTCCTTGACCACGCCGATTTTTTCGGAGGCCCAGTTGTTGGTCTTGGGGTCCCCGTTGGTGTGGAAGATGAGGGTATTCATGGACTCGAAGACCGAGTGGACGGTATCCTCGTTGTGGCCGAGGCTCCCGAAATTACGAAGGTTCTGGGACAGGATGACGTGACAGGCGCGGCAATCGCGGGCGGTGGGCTGGAATTCCCGGTCATATTCCGAAAAGAGAAGGTGTCCTTCGTCCTCCCATAGGAACACAGGACGGGCGGAGCTTTTTCCCTTGTCGGCGCGCCGCTCAATCGCCTGTTGGTAAAGAAGCTTCCAGAGAGATTGCACCATGTATCCGCCCCGGACACTGGCCTTGAGAGGGAAATCCAGAATGACGATCTTCCCGGACAGGATCATCTCAGGGGTGAGATTGGTTTCCATGCCAATCATCTCATAGATGCCCCGTCCCTTCATCGTGGACGCCATCGCCTCAAAAGTGGCGATGACTCCGCCACGGGTGATGTCGGGAGTCTTGGGAAAGGCAATGGTCCAGTAGTCCCAGACTTCCGGGAACACCAACCGGTCCTGATCGGTTCCGTTTTTGAGATTATCACGGGCGCGGTTGAGAATCTCCGTGAAATACCCCCTCCCGAGCCACGATTGCCCCACTTCTTCGGGAGCACGAACGAGGAAGCGGCTGAAGCTTTTGACCGAAATTGGTTCGTTGGCAATGGTGAAAACCTCAATCAGGTTTTTCATCAGGGCGTCCGGGGCCTGCGTCCAGAATTGGTCCTTTGACTCCCCGCCGTCGGTGCGCGAAAGGGCACTGGTGATGGCGCGGAACAGTGCCAACAAATCATCTGTCTTCGAGACACGGTCTCCGGGGCGCTGCACCTCGTATTGCAGGACATTCAGTTTGTGTCCGCTCGCGGGGGTGACGTGGATGCAATCGGCGCTGCGCCCGCTCCGTTCGCACAGGCGCAACCAGCGCTTTGCCTCGTCGGTCTTGGCGGTCAGCACAAGCCCGCCGTAACCGGATTGGAGGAGGGTCGTCGCGATGGCGGAGCCGCTGCCGCTGGTCTTGCCGCTGCCAATGCTGCCCATGATGAGCACTCCCTCGCTCGCATCCCGGATGGTCCAGACATCGGCGGTGCTGTCCGAACGTCCAAAATTGATGAGCGGCGAGGAGTCATCCCATTCAATTTCATCCGGGTTCTGGATTTCAAAGAGCTTGGGGTCAATCTGGGGTGCCGGAGGTTCAGGGGGCGCTGAGTCTTGGGGTGCCTCCTCCTTTGGGGTGGTTTCCTGTTTCGGCAGTTGCTTGAATTCCAAGAGGAATTCCCCTGCGGTCAGATCCCGTTGCTTCGCGGGCGCGGCAGGCTTTTCCGCCTGCTTTGGAGAATCCTGTCTGGGAGTCACCGTGGCTGGCTTCTGTGGTTTGGGTGGTGGCGGCGGTTGGCGGGATGGTTCGAGTTTGTTCGCCCTGCGCAGTTCGTCGTTCAACGTCCGAAGTTCTTGAGGCTCGGTCAGCCGCCGTCCCTCAAGGTAAATTTCCACCCGTTCGGGGGGAAGGTAGTCTGCATGGATCAACAACCGCCGTTCGTTGTCCTCCTTGCCGTCGAGATTGTGTCCGTCCAGCACCTTTTCAACGAGAACATCCTCGCCTCCCCCCTTGGGATATTCTTTGAAAAGTTCAATCAGGTATCCGGTATTCTTGGCCATTGCGTCGGCCAAAGTGGCGGCGAGGCTGCCACGACGTTCGCCGGGAAACGAGAAATCTCCCGCCCGGTTCTCCATGCCGGCGCAGGCGTATTCCAGAAACAAAACCGAAAGGGCCTGGGCTGTCTTTGACCAGGTGAAGCTGAACCCCTTCGTGTCCCGCTGCTTGATGTAAGCCTCTTTCCGGCAGGCGGGATGGGCATGGAACTCGGCGTGGTAGAGCTCGCGTTTGGGATTGTTCCAGAATCGCAGGATGAGAAGCGGTCTTTGGTCCTTCGGGGGAGACTCCTTCCCCCCGGCAAACAACTCGGTTGCCGATTTGGCGACGACTTTCTGGGCGGATTTTCCAGCCGCTTCCATACAAAATTTTGTCAGGCTCCCCAATCCCGGCGCATTACATTTTTTGTCATTTTCTTGGCTTCTGAAGCCTCCGAAAAAACCTCTGAAAACAGTCCGGAAAACTCCGCAAAAAGTCTGGAATCAATGATTTGCGAATTTTGCGAAAACGGCAGCGTGGCCAATCACGGCCACAAAAAACAAACAACAAAACGAACATGAGAAACATACAACTGCCGTCCCCCGAAACCATCAAGGCCGCCCAGGTCGAACCTCTTCTTTACGACATTGACCAGACTGCCGCCGCCCTGAACTGCTGCACCAAATCCGTCCGCCGGCTCATACAACGCGGACTCCTAAAACCGTGCTCGGCCCTCCGCAAAGTGCTGATTCCCCGAAAGCAAATCGAGGACTTCATCAAGGCCACCTGTGGCACCCCGAAACCCTTCTGCTGAGGCTGACGCCATGCGCACTGAACGCTGCCGTTTCTGCCCGCTGCTGTGCAGCGGGGATATGTCTGACATGATTTTGTCGCGTTTTTGGACACATTTCTGGCTTTGGATTTCCGAAGTCATTTTGGAACTCGAAATGGATGTTTTTTGGACTTCGTTTTCTGAGATGGCGGTCGGATGGATTTTTGGTTTGCCATCTGGACTAAATCGTCAAAGAAATATTCTACCACTTCGAGTGTAGTGCATACGTTTTGCACATATACTTCGGTGAAAGAGGTGGTGGGATATTTCATCGAGCTTAAGACCCCAGAAGCGTACTATTTCGACTCGCAAGAATTTACGGGTTTTTGGGTGGGGAAAACTGCCGCCCTCCTCGGACTGGAAGGCCGGGTGGACTCGCAAAGCTTCGAGCGTCTCTGCGCGAACCAGCACCCGAAAACGGGCGAACCTCTGACGCGAATCACGCGTGAAGGCCGGCGCATCGCGCAGGACCATACCTTCGGCGTGCCGAAGTCGTGGTCGCTGGGGTACGCCTACACCGGCGACGAACGGTTCATCCAGGGACTGCGCTACGCGGGCGGCGAAGCCATGAAGGCTCTGGAAGAGCTTATGGCGACGCGGGTGCGGAAGAACGGTCAGGACTTTGACCGGCCAACGGGCAACCTTGTGGCGTCGGAACACATTCACCTGACGACGCGTCCGGTGGACGGGTTACCGGACCCGCACTCGCACGTCCACTACGTCATTTTCAATGTGACGTATGACGCCGTGGAAAAGGAGTTCAAGGCGGCGCAAATGGGGGATGTCGTGGATCACACGGTTTACCTCGACAAGGTCTTCCTGACATCCTTGGCCCAGTACGCCAAAAAGGTGATGGGGTTGGAAATCGAACCAACGGAACATGCCTTCGAGATTTCCGGCTTCACGCGTGAATTGAATGAGCGTTACAGCCGGCGGACGGCTGAGATCGAGGCAACGGCGGCGCGGTTGGGAATCACGGACCCGGCGCAAAAGGCAAAGCTCGGGGTGATGACGCGTGAAAGAAAGGCCAGAAGCCTTTCCATGCCGGAGTTGAAGGAGTTCTGGTTCAACGGGCTGACTGAGGAAGAGAAAAAGCCTTTTAAGGCCCTTGAAACGCGTCTGGCGCGGTCCCGTGCGGGCGAATTAACCGAGCAAATCACTTTTACGCCGGACACAGCGGAAGCGGTGGCGGCGGAGGCGGAAACAACTTCCGATTTGCTTGGGCGTCAGAAGACAGCCAAGGGAGACGGGAAGCGCAAGCGCGAATCCATCAATATGCGGACGCGGCCCCACGAGATGGACGGAAAGGCGGCGGTGACGGTGACGGAACATGACAGGCGGGCGGTGGCTTTCGCGATGCGGCACATTTTCGAGCGCCAGAGCGTGACAACGCTCCGCCAGTTGCAGGCGGAAGCCTTCAACGGCTGGAACTGCGGGCTGGCGACGTGGCAGGGAGTCGAGAAGGTCCTCGCGGAGACTTCCCTCCTCCGTAAAGAGATCGGCGGCAGGATGTACATTTCGACCAAGGAAGTTCTGGACGAGGAAAACCGGATCATCGAACGGTGCCTCGACGGCAAGTGGAAATTCGAGCCGATGAATTCCTGGTGGGCAATCCAGGAACAGATGTTGAACGAGCAGCAGCGGAATGCGGTGCGACATGTCCTGACATCGCGTGACCGCGTGATGGGAATCGCGGGGCTCGCGGGCACTGGAAAAACAACCCTGCTCCAGGAGTTGCGGCGGGGACTGGAAGCCAACGCGTGCCGGATTCTGGCGCTGGCTCCGTCGGCGGAAGCATCCCGCGAGAGGTTGCCGGAAGTCGGGTTTGAAAACGCCGAGACGGTGGCGCAACTTTTCGCGTCGAAACAGTTGCAAGCCCAGGCCATAGGGGCGGTGTGGGTGATTGACGAGGCTGGTTTGCTTTCGACGAAGGACGCGGACCAGTTGCTGGCCCTCGCGGAACAATTGGACGCCCGTGTCGTGCTCATAGGCGACACCGGGCAGCATCGCCCCGTGCAACGCGGGCAGGCGTTTGATCTGCTGGAAAAGTTCGCGCATCTGAGTGTTGCGCGCGTGGATGAAATCCAGAGGCAAAAAGGACGGTACAAGGATTTCGTCAAGCGCGTCGTGGCAAAGGATATTGAAGGAGCGTTTGACATTTTGCAGGAAATGGGAGCCGTGAAGGAGATGTCCGTCGAAGAGCGGCAGCCGGCCATCGCGGAGGATTACGTCGGCGCGCTTGAGCGCGGAAAGACGGCGCTGGTCGTGGCCCCCACGCACAAGGAATGCGAAAACGTGACGGAGGGAATCCGCAGCCGGCTCAAGGAGCGCGGGCGGCTCAAGGACTCCGTCGAGTGGGACACCTTGAAGGACCTTTCGTGGACGGAGGCAAAAAGGGCATTTTACAAGAGTTACGACAAGGGCCTCGTCGTGCAATTCAACAAACACACAAAGGGCTTCAAACTCGGCGAGCGTGTCGAGGTCATTGACGTGCGGGATGAGGTTGTTCGTGTGCGCCGCAAGAGCGCGCTTGCTGACAAGATCAAAGCCTTGCCACTAAACGAGGCGGCGAACTTCAATGTGTACGAAAAGCAAAAGACGGAACTATGCGAAGGCGAGCACATACGCATCACGATCAACAGCCGGACGGTGGACAACCACCGCGTGAGCAACGGCAATGAATACAAGATTGATTATCTGGACCCGAAGGGGCGGATCGTCCTCGGCAATGGCTGGCGGCTGGATAAAAACTTCCCGCACATGGAATACGCCTACACCCTGACCTCGCACTCGTCGCAAAGCCGGTCGGTGGACTGCGTGTACCTTGCGCAGACAGCGAAGTTCTCGGCCCCGGCAATGGACCACGCGCAGCTTTATGTGTCGGCGTCACGGGCGCGTGAGGAGATCAAGATGTATGCCGACAACATTCCGCTTGTCAAGGAACTGGTCTCGCGGGTTCGCGAGCGTCCGATGGCAATGGAGGTGTTTTGCAAAGACAATGGAAACGGGGCGCTGGTGACTGACAGTGACGAGCACCTCACGCATTCATCAGAAACGCTGGGGGGAACGCGTTTTCTTAATGTGGCGATTGTGGAGGAAATGGAACGCTTGCGGAAAAAACAGCGGAAGATCCAAGAGGCGAAAGCAGTTGGAATGGGTTGGTACTGAAATGCCACCGGGAAAAATCCTCCCGACCCTTCCAAGGCACGCGCCACAGGCGGAGTTTAAAGCGACGATTTGCCGGCGGCCTTTGCTTTGGCCCAGCGGGCCTTGGCGGCGGCGGCAATGGCAGCCCTGCCTGCGGCACTCATCTTGCGTTTTTTTCGGGCCGGCTTGCCATCAGTCACCGGTTCTTCGGCGGCGTGAACTTTCGCCCAACGGGCTTTTTGCGCAGCGGCGATTGCGGCCCTGCCTGCGGCGCTCATGCCGCGTTTCGCCGGTTTGTCAGAAACGGCAGTGACGGGTTTTGTGCTTCCAATGATCCTGGCCAGCCTGCTTTCGAGTGTGGAAATTTTCTCTTTGAGGCGTGCGGCCTGTCTGAGTTGTTTCGGTGACAATTCCAGTAGGGAGCTCATGGTTGCGTAATGATGTGATGAAAAAGGCCGAATACAAGCAATTTTGGGTAAATTGCTAAGGGTTCCCCCCAACCTCCCCTGGAGGCGGTCCGCTTACGGGACGACATTGATCTGGTCCGGGGAATCCAAAACGATTTCCGGTTTGCCGCGATACTCGGTGACGGTACCGGTGATTTCGACATTCTTGCCTGCGTATTTTTGCAGGTCGCCAAAGGCATCGAGATTGTTCTGGAAGATGACGGCGGTGAACGGTGAATCAGGAAAGCGCTTGTCGAGGTTCAGGAACGCGACGGTTCCCCTGCTGCTGACCTGCGCGACTTTGCCGGTCACGGTGAGCGATTCGTTGTAGTGCTGGCTGGCCTCGGTGGCAGCGATTTTGCGGTTGGCAGTTGCGGGGGATTCGGCAACGAGGTTTGTCATATCCGCCGTGAGTGCGGCGGGTTTGCCGGCGGCGAGATACTTCTGAATCTCGTCGGCGAGCCGGTAGCCGGCGAGCGCGGCCTGTCGCTCTGCGACAGCCTTCGCGGCTTTCGTATAGCCGTCAGGCAACGGCGGCGCAGTACCGGCCTCGGTGCTGCCCTGCAAGTTGCCATTCAAGTAGCCGTATTGGATGGCAAGCTGGCGGCTTTCGAGGCTCCAGGATTTCGGCGTCGTGTTGGTCTGCAATTCGGGCAGACCGACGCGGGGAAATTGCGCGTCAATCGTGACGGCGTATTTCCATGCCGACTGGGCGTTGGCGGACGTGCCAAGAAGGCCATCCCAGATGCCGTGCAAGCGGACGCCGGTCCGCGCGGGCTTCACGAAAAAATCATTTCCTCCCTTGTCTCCCTTGGGATACCCGTCGCCGAAATACGATTCGCAGTGAAGCGGTTGGTGGATGTCGCCAACCAGATGAATCAGATAGGACAAATACACGGCGCGGATTTCAGGGCTGGCCTTGGCGTCGCTCAATGTTTTTTCACATTCGGCGATGCCGTAGAGGACGTTGTCCGTAGGGCGCGCATCGGGTTCAAACGCAAATCCCGGCGGGCGGAGCGGATAATCAATGAAGTGCCAATCCGGGTGGTCATATTCGTTCCCTTTGCGCCGGATTTCATCCGGCCAGGTGCTGCTGCGCATGAAAATGAACGTAGCCAAATCAACATTGGGGCCGGGATGGTAGGCGTTGGCCCATTTGGAAAAATCAGGATGCGATTTTAAAACGTCAATAGCCTCGGCTTTCAATTCCGGCGAAAGGTGGCCGAATGCCTCGGCGGCAATGACCATGTGGCCGGCGCCACCCCACGCACCGGCATTAAACGGGAAAGCGACAAGGGCAAGCGCCGCCGATATGACAAATAAAATCCTGTTCACAGTATACAACTAGCGGACGGGAGCGCATCCGCAACAAAAAAGAAAACCCGTGTGGTTTAACCACTCCATCAAGGCTTTGCCAACAACGTCTTGCTCGGGCAAAAGTCAGACAAAGCCCTGATGAGTGGGGTGGGATTAAAGATTCTGGCCTTTTGTCTTGTTTCTTCGGCGGTCACTGGCCCGTAGAGATTTAATCTCCTCAGCGGTGATCTGGGCTGTCTCCCCCAGCCTCTTGAGCCCAACACGCAAAACATCCGTGACGGTGGCACGTTCGCCCGTCTGCGCAAGGGTGCGGTTTATGATCACATTGATTTGTGACAGTTCGCTTGGAATCAGGCGGAGACTTTGCCGGGACTCAATGCAAACAGGAACGACAGTGCTTGCCTCGGGAGCTTTCGGGACCTGGACCGGAGCGGCGATGGTTGTTGAGAGGATCGGTTGCGGCGCAGTCGCGGCGGCATTTTCCACATGCCTGCTGATGAGTGAGCGCAACTGCTCCCGCGTGGAGGTCTTGGCACCTTTCGTCATATATTCATATTTTCCTACTGTCATAAATTATCTCGGGAGTAGTTTGGCGATTTCGATTGCCACTTTAATTATCTCCTCTTTGTGCGGTCCGGGGATGCCTTTCAGACTGGCGATTTGGGCCACTTGAAATGAAGTTCGGCGGGTGAGAAAGTTTTTTAGTGTGGGAAACGGGTATTCCTGGGCAATACCGGCCATTTCATTAAAAAATCGGTTTGTGGTTTGTACAAGATTGAAGAGTACGCGGGTCTCCCCTCGCCTTTCGTCCTGGATGCGTCGCGCGGTGGCGGCAGTGGTGGCGAGATCAAGCGGGCTTGGCGTCGTGACGAGAATGACGAGATCGGCGGAGCGGATGGCGTCGAGCGTTTCCGGGGCGGCGATGTTTGGAGCGGTGTCCACGATAATGATCTGCCCTTCCGTGCCGGTCAGGAGCCCAAAGACATTGGCGGCAGTGGTTGCGCTGCCCTGCGGGTCTCGGTCCTCGATGGAAACTGAAAAGCCGACATCCTTGAGGGTGGCGGCGAGCAAAGTGGCGCAGGTCGTTTTCCCTACTCCACCCTTGCCATTAACGAATGCTATGCGTGTCGTCATATTGTACTACTTTTATATCCTCCTATTGTCTGACGGTTCGTTTCTAAAGCAGTTTTCTGAAGGGTGTCAAGTCGTCTGACGCGTTTTCAATTGGGGATATTTCGGATTTGTCATACTTTCATATTTTCACACAGTATGAAGATAGGACGCAGTAGAGCCCGGCATTTCGCGTACACAGGTTATTGTCGTAGGACAATAGGATAATATAACAATAGAAATGTACTGTTAGCACCAAGAGCGTCGGCAAAGTGTTTAAAGGGAAAGCCAAAGTGCCGGAAACACAGCGGCATACTTTCAGACAATATGACAATATGATTTTCATGTCAGCGACCGGTAGCGCGAGTGGGGGCCAAAAGTGGAGGAAAGCCAGGGGATTCAAAGGCGGCGTGATTCATGCCGGGAGGTCGTAAACAAAAACTTGGGTTCCGGGGAGGGTTTCGATGATGAGCGGTTCAATTTGTTCTCACTTTCCGCGGCCAGTCCGCAACCTACGCGCGGCATGTGAACGCTTGCCCGCAACTGGTGGGCGTGCAATCCCAATTCCTACAAACATTCCAAAAGAGCTTCGTAGCGGATGGGCGGCACGTCGCCACGGGCATAGATGTCCCCTGGGTTACCATGTTTGCAACCCAAATGGTTTTGTCCACCCGGACCATCTGCACCATGCCAAGTCTCAATGACTGCCGGGCGTGAAGGCGTAAGAATTTTGCTCGTGGTTGCGGCCAGCGTTTTGAAATTGCCAGAACAGAGCCTTTGCCCCATTTGCCAACGTCGTTGCAAACATGGGCGATGATCTTCCTGTCATCGCCAACGAGCCGGGTTGCATCGCCGGCGAGGTATTGAATGGACATGGCCAGATCGCGGGTTCATAAAACATCTATGACAATTATATTGGCAATGCAACCTGCGAAACATCTGATGAACGGTCGCGCGGGGGAGAAAAGCGGCGGATTCCAAAGGATAAATCCTTTGGCGCGGGCCTGGGCTGGCGGGAAGCCCAGCCGAAAACGGACAGCCCCCGGATTTGGACCGGGGGCTGCTTTTGTATTGGCGGGCTTGGGAGCTATTCGCTCACCTGCCAAAGTTTAATTCTCGGCTGCGGGTGCCTCCTCGAATTTGGTGCCGAGAATAAAATCCGCCGCTTTCTGCGCTTGGGCCGCCGCTTGCACGATGAGCTTGCGGTCGTTCTTCAACGCCTCAAGCCAGTTCTGCAAATAGGCGGCAGAGTTGTTGATGGTGCGCTCGGTGATTCCGGCGACACCGCAAAGGAATGCCGCGCCCATTTCGGCAATGAGTTCTTCCTTGCTGTATTCTTCCGAGCCAAAACTGTCCGCCTCGGTGACGGTCGGACGGTTCAGACGATGGGCCGCGCCAGTCGCGTGCGTGAGTTCGTGAAAACAAACACTGTAAAACTCTTCTTCACTGGTGAAGCGTTCGTGGTTGGGCATTCCAACAAAATCCTCGGAAGGCGAATAGAATGCTTTCGCCATGCCAAATTTAATTTCGGGACGCTGAGGCATGTTGGCGACGATCTCGGCGGGCTTGGTCGTCGGTGCTTCCGGTGTAGGGTCGGGGAGTTCGTTCAGTCCGTCCACCTGGGCCACGTTCCACACATGGTAGTAGCGGAGCATGGGAACCTTTTCAATTTCCTGCGTGACCTTGTCTTCAACTTCAAGCTGTTTCCAGAAAACCACCGGGCAGGCTTTCTCACCTTTGCGGATGTGCGCGCCTAATTGCTGCGCTTGGTGCCACGTCAGCCAAAAGGGCGACTCAAAGAGCATGGAATGGAGGAGGAAAACATTCACGCCGCGATAGGGCTTCTTTGAAACCAGATTCCGGGGAAACCCGCGTTTGACGTTGAACGGCTTTTGCCAAGGAACGGTGCCTTGCTCCAGCAGTGCAATGACACGTTCGGTGATGATGTCATACACTGTGTTCTTGTTGGTTCCGGTGCTGCCCGTGCTGAACTGATCGGGCTGGTTCTGGAGCCTGGCGTTTATTTGGTTTTGGTGATTGGTATTCATAGTCGTTTTTTTTACTGTCCGTGCTGATCGGTTTTGGTCTGTTGGCCTTCACCCAAAGAGCCCGCTCCGATGGGCGGGTAGCCAGGATTCCTTCCAAGGATGGCGTCACCCCCCGGAGGAAAATGGCGGGCGTGTGAGGCCAACGGAACAAGGCCGTGAGGCGCGGGAAAAAAGCGACATGAATAAAAACCAAGCCCAAAACAATGTTCCCAAGCACTTTCCGCGCAGCGGGCGGGATTGGCGGATTTCCTGGCCTTTGGTCAGCAGGAAATCTGACAAGGCCGTTTATCGGTGCGCGCTTGTGAATTTAAAATGACGTGAGCGAAATGGAGCGTTTGGGATGGACGCCCGCGTAGGGGAAAGGGTCGGGGAGCGGACAGAACAAAGAGCGGAGTGGAGCGGCGGCGTTTAAAATTCAGCAAGGGCGCATCCTCGGGGGAGCCAAGTCTGCCGTGTTTGGCGGCGTAGTCTGCAAGGGGAAGCCAAAGCCGGCAGTCTTGGCGACAGGGAAAGATTGAAAGTGGGAATTCCAAAGGGCACCCCCTTTGGCGCGGGTCTGGGCCGGCGTGAGGCCCGGCGTTAGTATTTTTTCGGAGAGGGCGGTAATCCAGGTGGATTTCTCCTGAGAGTCTGTTTTGAAAATCCAAAAAAACCCGATTTTCGGAGGGGGTTTGGGCGAT
>CAZLEE010000026.1:0-31306 GCA_964558455.1 uncultured Verrucomicrobiota bacterium
CCACCAAATCTCATAACCAATTGGTTTTCAACATCTTATGACCGGATGACAGTGTTATTTTAGCGGAAGGGGAAGCCGAAACCACTGTCAGCGATAATAGGATTGAATTGGTCAAGATTGATTATAAAAGAGAAACTGCTGAGGTATGTACCAACAAGATACTCGCCACACTGGATTTGTACGTCCAGAACCAAACCAATCATGCGGAAACGGAGCCAACCATCATTTTCGAGCGCGCAAGCTTTGAAGCCGTCTCGGAATTGTATTCAGATTTTCTCGGACGCACACTTCTGCGTCATCCGCTTCTTCATGAAACCGACTTTACCTTCAGCGTACGGGCGCGAAATCGAGACGAGGCCGTTCGCGCCATTGAGAATGCACTGGCTGATAAGGGTATCACATGCATTCCGGATGGTGATATCTTTATCATGCTCGTGCCAAAAGAGATCGTGTCAAAAATTAAAGTGGAGTCCTACAAAAGCAAAAGCCTCACTCCCAAGAGTCCTCACGATATCCAGTATTACTTCCGAAGTGTCCCACTCGAACAGGCAGCCGACATTTACGCGGGTCTTTTCGGGTGTGAAATCAAGAAGGATGAACAATTTCCGGCTGGGGGCTGGACAGTGCTCAAGTTACGAACTGTGACAAAACTGAACAAAGAGGAAGCGATTTATGCCTTGGATACATTATTCACCTGGGCTGGTGTAAAGCTGGTTCCGGCCGGGCAGCATCTGATGAAGGCCGTCCCAGTTACCAGAAAGGAATAGTTGAACAGGTTGTCAAACCATAGCATGGTTCATTTCATTGTGTTTTGAAACGATTCGCGATTTGAACTACTTTCGGTTTCATTTTCTCAAATTGACCGGAAATCTCCGGAATATCCGGGACTTTGGCCTGGCCAAAAACCGCCGGGATTTGAAGAGCTACTGCCGGTTCCTGCAAGATAAGGAAATTGACATCCTCAAGATCAATCGGATCGTCCCTCATCATTTTGGTCAGGATGAGGTCTATCGTAGCGGGCCGATAAAGGCGAAGGTTCTTGAAATCCATTGAGATTGGAACTCTATGTTCTGCCCAATCAGGCCGTATGATGACGTCTGCATCGGTGAAAAGATGTGTAATATACAATCCATGAGGTTCCAGATCCTTGTTGGTTTCCTCCTGAGCGTTCCAAAATTCATCATTTTCACGGAAAGCATCCAACGTACAGGTTGGAATCACTGCGTCGACGTCTTTTGTGGATAAAAAGCCGGCTTGCGGATGAGCGAAACCCAAGGCCAGCGCGGCTCTCCCATAGATTGTCAATTCCATAGGCTTGGTGAGTTTGCTATCAAGAAGGCGAAGAATCTTTTCTGGATTGCTTATGGCAATGCGCATGGGCGTAACCATTCTGTGTGATTGCCCCCCCGCCTTGTGATTCCCGTCATGCTGACAAATCTGGTCCAATGGGGCAGTAGTGGAGGGAAATTTAGATTTCTTTTGGGCAATTGTTTTAGGACAGCCGGCCAAAAAGGATTTGCTGGCTCCACTTCCTTGCCGGCATTGGCTATATGCGCGAATACCGAGGCGCAGCGCTCTTTTTCGGCCAACAGCGCAAGTTTCTCCGCCGACACGCCCTTTGCTCCTATTAATTGAGCTGCAATTCTGACGTTCAAGGGATAGTCGTCGTTATCCATTAAACAGAGGGCAACAGCCAACTCCTCATCTGTCAGGGTTTCCAGGCCCGCTGGCAAAAAGGAAGGCGGCTCAAACGCGCCATCGTAATGCCGGCACCCACGGTTTACCGCCAACTGCCTGAGACAGGCCAAGGCCGGTTGATCGCCGGACAATTTAAGAATTTTCCGGCGCAAGGATGACAAATGCTGTCCTGCAATATGAGGCAGTAAAGCCCGGGCATGGGCGGATTCGGCGCGTTTAGCAGCCAATTCCTCATCGTTAATTGTCTCTAATGCCATCTTCCTCCAAATTACAGCTTTTCTTCTTTTTCATCAAATGAATTTGGCGGGGCAAAATTTGTCTTCGCGCACGGAATAAGAGCCGCATTTCTCATCCATCCGCTCCTATTTCTCCCCCATCGCAAACCCGGCCACCAATGGGCGGTGATCCGACGCCTCGCCCCAGTCCGGCGAACGCAGCACATAGGTCTCACCCGCCAGCCATTCCCGCTCCATGCCGTGACTGAGCAGGATATAATCAATGCGGCTGTAATCGTCCTCTTTGGCGTAAAAATGTGTCCATGCGATGTCCCGCGTCTCGCGCCCCTTTTCCACGGCTCCGTCCCGTTCGGCCGGGCGAGTGTCAAATAATCGGCTCCGTCCCCGCCCCATGACGACCCGCACCGGTTTGGAATCCTTGATGTCATTAAAATCCCCCAGGACAACCAGGTTCCGTCCCGCATCCTCCTTCAGCCGCGCATCAATCACCCGCCGCAACGCCACCGCCTCCTCGTAACGCCACTCCTCCTCGTCCGCCATCTCCGACGGCCGGCGCGATTTGAGATGGGCCGCGATCAGGGTGAATTTAAATCTTGGGCTGACCTGAATATCCACATCCACGAACCCGCGGCAGACGCGCATCCGCCGGCCGGCCAGCAAAAAAACTTCGTTGGTGTGCGGACGCCGCGCCACGATGGGAAAGCGGCTGAGCACAGCCACATGAATATCCGGGTCCGAACCCTCGATTATCTCCCAATTCGGCAAATCCAAACCCGCTTTTTTCAGCGACCCCTGCAATTCGGGCAACGCGTTGGACGCCCCCACTTCCTCCAGGGCGATGACATCCGGTTTGAGGGCGACGATGCTCTTGCAAACCGCGGCTTTGGCCGGGGCCGATTTGGCCGGCCGCGCTTCCGTCGGCGCTTCAAGATAATTTTCGATGTTGAACGTGGCCACGCGAAAGACCTGCGCGCCCGCCACTGCCGCTTGCAACAGCCACAAAAGCAGGATACATCGCGCCGGGGCTGTTTTGCTTGAGTGATTCACGGGCGCAGACTAACGCACCTGGCCTTACAAGGAAAGGAAGTTGGTCAGAATCTGCCGGCCGTTCTCCGTCAGAATACTTTCCGGATGAAACTGCACGCCCCAGATCGGATAATCCTTATGGCGCACCCCCATGATTTCCCCCTCCTCCGTTTCAGCCGTGATTTCCAGGCAATCCGGCATCGTGTCGCGCTTGATGACGAGCGAATGGTAGCGCGTGGCGGAGAAAGGATTGGGCATCCCCTTGAACAGGTCTTTGCCGTTATGTTTGATGGGCGAAGTTTTGCCGTGCATGATGCGGTAATTCACCACCACCTGCGCGCCAAACGTGTATCCGATGCATTGGTGGCCAAGGCAAACGCCGAACAGCGGCACCTTCGGCCCAAACGTCTTGATGATGTCGTTCGACAACCCCGCCTCGCGCGGCGAACACGGTCCCGGCGAGACCAAAATGCGGTCGGGATTCATCTCCCGGATTTGGTCGATGGAAATCTGGTCATTGCGCCTCACTTCGAGCGACGCCTTCAATTCCCCCAGGTATTGCACCAGGTTGTAGGTAAACGAATCGTAATTGTCGATGACCAGGATCATTCAATAATGCGGACAGTGTAACGCAGAACCGGCGAATTGGAAAACCCTTTGTTGCCGCCGGCTGCGGGGGGCTGAATTTGCGCTTCCCAGCCCCGCCATTTGCTGCTACCATCGGCCAATGGTTGTCCACTTCACCAAAATGAGCGGGGCCGGAAATGATTTCGTTTTGATTGACAATCGCGATGGCAATCTCTCCATCAATGCCGCGCACGCCATCCGTTTGTGCGACCGGCATCGGGGCATCGGGGCCGATGGCCTCATTGTTCTCGAATCCTGCCTTTCGGGGCGGGCGGACTGGGCTTGGAATTTTTACAACAGCGACGGGAGCATGCCGGGGATGTGCGGCAACGGCGCGCGCTGTTTTGGCCGCTACGTTCGCCGGTTGACCGGCGTGCAGGAAGGGTTCACCTTCGAAACCCGCGTCGGCATCATCAGCGCCCGGTTCAAAGGCGACGCGGTCACCGTCACCCTTACCGCGCCCAGGAATTTGCGTTTGAACGACCACATTTTACTCAGCACCGGTCCGGCGGTCATTCATTCCCTGGACACCGGCGTGCCCCATGCCGTGATGTTTGTGCCGAGCGACGATCAGGCGATGGTGCAGCAACTCGGGGCGGAAATTCGTTACCACGCCCATTTTGCGCCGCATGGCGCCAACGTTAATTTCGTCCAATTACTGGGCGGCAACAAAATTCGCGTCCGGACGTACGAGCGCGGAGTGGAAGAGGAAACGCTCGCTTGCGGCACGGGAGTGACGGCCTCGGCCTTGATCGCGGCGGAATTGCACAAACTGCAATCCCCCGTTTCGATCCAGGTGCAGGGAGGGATGCTCGAAGTGAATTTCGAAAAAAGCGGCGGCCAATTTAGCAACGTCACCCTGACCGGCCCGGCCGATTTTGTGTTTGAGGGAACACTGGAGTGGACAGACGCCCCCAGCCCGAACGCCAGCGTTAACCGGTGAGATTTTCAGCGTGGCGTCATCATCATCCAGCCAGACGGACAGCCCGTATGGGATTCTCAGGAACAGGAGTTTCCTATTCTATTTAATGGGCCGGTTCATGGCCACTTTCGGCCAGCAGATGCTCACTGTGGCCTTGGGCTGGGATATTTACGAACGCACACATTCGTCGCTGGCTTTGGGCCTCATTGGATTGACCGTATTTTTGCCCCAGGTCGTCTGCACGCTGCCGGCGGGCCATGTTGCCGACACCCGGGATCGAAAGCGCGTCATCATCCTGACGCAAGGCGCGCTGGCACTGACGTCGTTGGGGCTGACACTTGTTTCCTGGCGGGGTATGCCGGTGGCCTGGATTTACGTCTGTCTCTGTCTGGCCGGGGTGACGCGGACATTTCTCTGGTCGGCCAGCGCTTCATTTCTCCCCCAATTGGTCGAGCGGGAGGAGTTTCCAAAAGCGGTCAACTGGTCGTCCAGCACCTACCAATTCTCCGCCATGATTGGTCCGGCGGCGGGGGGCGCTCTCATTGCCTTGACCCACAGTGTGGCCAGCGTTTACATCCTAAACGCCTTGGCGTCGGTGTTTTGTCTTGCGGTTTACAGCCTCATTCGCACCCGCCATGCGGTTATCGCCAAAGAGGAAGCTTCGCTGGATTCCATGCTGGATGGATTTCGTTTTGTCTTCAATCGCCGCATCATCCTTGGCACGATCACGCTCGACCTTTTTGCGGTTTTATTCGGCGGCGCCACCGCCTTGTTGCCCGTTTACGTCAAGGACATCCTGAAAGTCGGACCGCAGGGGCTTGGCTTGTTGTGCGCGGCGCTGCCCGTCGGTTCGCTTTCCTGCGCCCTGCTCATGGCCCATCGGGCGCCCATGAAAAAAGCCGGTCGCGCCATGATTGCCGCAGTCGTCATTTTCGGTCTCGCCACGGTCGCCTTCGGCTTGTCGCGCTCTTTTTGGTTTTCCATCCTGATGCTGTTCGTCTGCGGGTTCGCCGACAACATCAGCGTCGTCGTCCGCCACACCCTGGTGCAATTGCTGACGCCCGATGCGATGCGCGGGCGGGTCTCGTCTGTCAACAATCTTTTTATCGGCACCTCAAACGAGCTGGGGGGATTTGAATCGGGCCTGGTCAGCCAGCTTTCCAACCCGGTTTTCTCCGTTGTTTTCGGCGGCGTGGTCACGGTATTGGTCGTGGCGACCGTCGCCTGGGTCTGGCCTGAACTTCCGCGTTTCGGACGTCTCGTGCAACCTGAATCGCCCGATCCGTCCGATCCGGCCCCGGCTCCCCAAAGGTAGTCAGGCGTCCAGTGGACAGCTATGGCACCATAACCCGGTAGAACCGTTCACTGCCGCCGGCACCGGGATCGATGATGGTCTCAGTTCCGCCGGAGCCGCTGAATTCCAGGAGGGAAGTCCATTTTTTTAGATTCGTGGAGTACTGGATGGTGTAGTCAACACCCGATACGCTGTTGAAAGTGAATTGGAATTGATTGGTACCAGGCCGCTCAGGCGCGGTCAGGACAACCACCGGCGGGTTGCTGGATATGTTGATTGTGAGCGCCAGAAGTTGGTAATTCCACCCGTTCATCGCATCGGTCACGAGCGCAATGAACTCGGAAGCGCCGCTGGCACCGGGTATGCCGGAGATGACGCCGTTGGTCGTTAAAGACAAACCCGCAGGCAAGCCAGCCGAACCTGGCGCCAGCCCCCAAACGTAAGGGAGTTGCCCGCCGGAAGCTGCGAGCGATTGATCGTAATATGCGCCCAAGGCGCCATTGGGCAGCGTGGTGGTGGTGATCTGGAGCGGTTGCCGGGATTGCAGGGATTCAACGATGAAATTCGCCGTGGCATTGCCGTTGGAAATCACAATCATTTGACTGGCGGGGGCGAGATAGTTGCCGGGCAAACCATCCCCGCAACTGCCGCAAGTACTCACACCAACCAACCAGGCGCCATTGCCCACATTCAACGAGTAATAGCCATTGGAGCCGGTATCAGATTGCGTCTGGTAATTGGTCGTGCCAGCATAGACCCCGACACCCGCTATGGGGCTGCCATTGTTATCCAGGACGTAGCCGGAGATGGTATAAGGCGCAAGAAAGGCGGTGAAATTCACCGACGTGGCGTTGTTACTGTTAATGGTGACGTTGGTCGAATTTGGGCACTGATAATTTGTTGAGAGACAGTCGGTGCAATCACAATTGACACAGGCACAGTTGACGTTGACAGACCAATATCCGGAGGAAACATCCAACAAGTAATAGCCATTGGTGTCGGTATCGACGCTTTGGGTCTGGTAATTGACGTTGTTGATAGTCGCGCCGGCATTGACGCCGACACCCGCTATGGGGTTGCCATTGTCATCCCGGAGGTAGCCGGAGATGGAATTGGTCACAAGAAGGCCGGTGAAGTGCGATTGCACCGCCTGTCCGATGCCGAGGTTCGTCCCCCCGTTTTGATCAAAGACCGGTGACACAAAAAGGTAATTGGCGGGGCTGGTGTCGCTGCTGATTGAAGTCTGCCATGTGTCATTGCCCAGGCCGCCCAGCGCGCCGGCGTTGAAATGCCCATTTGCGTCGGTATAGCCCGCGCCTTCATACATATTGTCACTGTCATAGGCGTAAACCTCAAGTCCCGGCATGGGATTCCCCAGACTATCCTTCACATGGCCGTAAAACAGCGCCGTGGCCTGGGGCACGGCCAGGGTAACATCGGTTTGACCGGGGTTGACATTGGTTCCCTTATTGTTCTGCAATTCAAGGTAGCCGTGGATAATCAGGCTCTTCTCATTGAGGCCGACCTGCCACTGGCCGAGGCCGGATTGGGCGCCCAGGCTGAAATAGCCGTTGCTGTCCGTGAAACCCGCGCTCATGAGGCCGTTGGTCGCTTGGGCGTTAAAAAAAATACCGGGCAACCCGATGCCGGGATTGATGGCGTCAACCAGTTGGCCGGAGATGAAGGAGGTGGCGGCCAGCATGGTCAGGTTTGTGGGGATGGTCTGACCGTTGCCCAAGGCAAGAACCGGCGGTGACGAGAAATTGCAGACATAATTGCTCTGTAAAGCGACGATGCCATAAGTCCCCGGGGGCGCGGGAAGGGTGTAGCCGCTCGAATTGTTCGCCACCGTGCCGGCCAGCGGATCGCCGTGGCCTCCGGTGGAAATCAACAAAACAACAGCGTTGGGCACCCCGGTGCCGGCGGCGTTGCTGACCACGTTGCCGGTGAACTCCTGCGCGTACGGAGCGTTGGCGACGTTGAAAAGATTCGTTATCGGTGTGAAGTGATTGCCAGGACTGGACACTTTGAATAAATACTGCCCGACAATGTTCTGGATGAAGTCGCCGTTCTGGAAATTCAATTGCGCGGTGATTTGTCCGTTGGTCGCGCCATCCGTGTCGCCGGGCACGTTGGAATTGACGATGCCGCCGATGACCATGCCCGCCTGGCCGTCGGTCAGTTGGAACTGTTGCACCATCCAGTCACCGGCATCAATGACTCCATTGCCGTTGAGATCGAGAAATTTCTGCACCACCACGGTATCGCCGGGGGACAGATTCGTCACTTGAAGGGTGATGAAACCGCTGTAAGTGTTGCTGACCGCCGACGGGGTGACAGTGAAACCGACGGCGGCCAGGGCGGTTTGCGAAAGCAGCCACATCAGTTGCAACCCGACCACGGTCAGGCAAAGTCCGGGGAATTTTTTACGCCCCAGCGACGGCCGGGATTGGTGAGTAGGAAAGTTGGTTAAACAGATCACGAACCCTTATAAGGCATGGCGGCAAGATTTACGAGGTTTAATTTGTTAAAACTCAGCCATAGATTGCGTTTCACCGGGATTTCTCCTGACAGGGCGGCGGAGCGCGGGACGAACGCAATTGTGCGGGCTTGGGCTCAATTCGGTCGCAGGGTTTGTATTGCGGCAGACGTCAGCGCTCGGCTCCACTTGGACGGCAGTCACAAATTCCGCAGCGGTGGTCCTCAATGGCAGCAACCAAGTGACCATTCCGGCGCAAACCGGAACCGAACTCCATCGCCTGGCCGCGCTGCAGAACACTGTGGCGTGAATACAGCGACGAGTTTTACAGTCAGATTGCCGGAACGGTCCGGTGTCGGACGGGACACTGTTTGCATGAATCCACGGAGTTCTGCGTGGGTGAATCAATGCGGCCATTGTGTGCGACATGACAGGACCGGCTTTTGTTGAGATGGTTGAGTTACCATTGTGTTTGGTTTAGGCAAAATGTGACCAGGTCAATTCCAATTATTGGCGGAACGGCTCCGGGATCAACCGGATCACCAGACGCAAAGGCGGCATTTACCCTCATAGAATTGTTGGTGGTCATCGCCATCATCGCCATTCTGGCCGCAATGCTTTTGCCGGCGCTCTCCTTGGCCAAGACAAATGCACAAAAGATCGCTTGCATGAATAATATCAAACAATTGGGCGCCGCCTGGACGATGTACAATGGGGACACCAGGGGGAAAATTTCTTCATGCTGGCCGTACGATCCGACCACCGGCGTCATCAACTCGAATGCCTGGGTGCTCGGCGTGGCCTGCTCGGCCAACATCCCGAGTCCTTTTGGCGTGGTGGACCCTGGCGAGCTGGATTGCACCAACAAAGACGCCATTTCGCGCGGCTCGCTTTTTCCGTACAGCCGGTCCTACGCCATTTACCGGTGTCCCGGCGATCAGCGCGCGGTGGCTGGTGTGCCGGTGTTGCGGAGTTATTCAATGAATAACTGGATGAATGGCGAACCCTTCGCCGACATAGCCAATGATTTCGACACAACGCATTGCCTGTTTCAAACGGATTCCGGCATATCAAAACCTTCGCAGCTTTACGTTTTTATAGATGAAGACGACAGCACGATTAACGACGGAATGTTTGTGGTATATATGAACCCGGCACAAGGGGCGCAGGACGAACCGTCCCTTCGACATAAGACGGGATACCCCCTCGCCTTCGCCGACGGGCATACGGAGATTTTTAATTTGATCAATTCCAACCAGGATTTGTTGAAACTAGAAAATATCGCAACCGTTACGCAATAGGGTTCTTCGAGGTTCTTTTGTGATAAAAAAAACACGGCCCCATCCTCCATTAGTGGGTTGGCCGGCCCTTCAGTGGACTTTTTGTTACCCGTCAAAATCCTCGAATATCCGTTTACGGGACGCTATACTCGCCAAATCCGGTGACAAAAAATTTAATGAACATGCGCCAGCCACGAACCTATTTCGCTCTCGTCCTCTTTTTTTCCCTGCAACGCGCGCTCTTCGCGGCTGAAGTGATCCCCCTCGACGGTTCGTGGCGGTTTGATCTCGACCGCGCGGACTGCGGTGTCGCAGAACACTGGTTTGACCGTCCTCTGGCGCATCACTTGCGCCTGCCTGCCTCCCTGCCCGAACGCGGCATTGGCGACGATGTGACCCTTCAGACCCGCTGGACCGGCGGCATCAATGACCGTTCGTTTTTTGACGCGCCCCAATTCGCCAAGGATCGCGAGCCGGGGCATATTCGCATTCCGTTTTGGTTGCAACCGGAGAAGTACTATGCGGGCGCGGCCTGGTTTCAGCGTGATTGCACGGTGCCCGACGCCTGGAAAGATCGCCGGGCCGTGCTTTTTCTGGAACGTCCGCACGGGGAGACGCGGGTTTGGTGCGATGGCCGCCTGATCGGGACCAATAACAGCCTTGGCACCCCGCATGAATACGATCTCGGCCGGTTGACGCCCGGCAAGCATACTCTGAGCATCCGGGTTGATAACCGTCCTATAATTGACATCGGCGAAAACTCCCACAGCATCAGCGATCACACCCAGGGAAACTGGAACGGCATAGTGGGCCGGATTGAATTGCGCTCCACGCCGCTGGTGTGGATTGATGACTTGCAGGTTTATCCGCGCCTGGCGGCGAAGTCGGTCGTCATCAAGGGGCGGCTGGGAAATATTTCAGGCGGCAACGGGCGCGAAGCCATTGCGCTGTCCGTTCTGGAGGGGAAAAAAGCCATGGTGGCCACAAACATCGAAGTTCAAACCGCTGCCGACGGGGCGGAATTTGAGACGGAAATTCCGCTGGGGGAAAAGGAGCGGACATGGGATGAATTTCATCCCGCCCTCTACACTTTGACCGCAAGCGCCGGGGGCGCGAGCCGTTCGGCCACTTTTGGTCTGCGGGAAATTTCCACCCAAGGCACGCAATTTCTGCTCAATGGCCGGAAGACATTTATACGCGGCACACTTGAATGTTGCATCTTTCCCAAGACCGGCCATCCGCCCACGGAGGTCGGGGAATGGAGGCGTATTCTTAAAATCGCGCGGGCTTACGGGTTGAATTTATTGCGCTTCCACTCCTATTGTCCGCCGGAAGCGGCGTTCATCGCGGGAGATGAGCTTGGGTTTTATTTCCAGGTCGAAACCTGCTGGGCCAACCAGTCAACCACAATCGGGGACGGACGTCCGGTGGACCGGTGGGTCTATGATGAAACCAGCCGCATCCTCAAGGCTTACGGCAACCATCCGTCGTTCCTGTTCATGCCCTACGGCAACGAGCCGGGCGGAAAACAGGCGTCCGGCTATCTGGCAAAATACGTGGCGCATTTCAAGTCGGTTGATTCGCGGCGGCTCTGGACCAGCGCGTCGGGCTGGCCGCAGCTTCCTGAGAACCAGTTTCACGTCACGCCCGATCCGCGCATCCAAGCCTGGGGCGCGGGGTTGAAATCCCGCATCAACTCCCGTCCGCCCGAGACCGAGACCGATTACAGGAATTACATTGCCAGGCGCCATGTGCCGGTCATCACCCACGAAATGGGGCAGTGGTGCGTCTTTCCGAATTTTGACGAAATCCCGAAATACACCGGATATCTCAAGCCGAGGAATTTTGAAATTTTCCGCGACACGCTTAATGCGAACGGCCTGGGCGACCTGGCCCGCCCGTTCCTGCTCGCCTCGGGTAAATTGCAGACTCTCTGCTACAAGGAAGACATCGAATCGGTCTTGCGCACGCCTGGCATGGGCGGATTCGAGTTGCTTGATCTGCACGATTTTCCGGGGCAGGGGACGGCCTTGGTGGGCGTGCTGGATCCGTTCTGGGAAGACAAGGGCTACGTCACGGCGGCGGAATACAGCCGGTTCTGCAATCGCACCGTTCCCCTGGCGCGGCTGCCCCGGCGGGTTTTCACTGTCAACGAAAAACTGGCCGCCACGCTCGAAGTGGCCCACTTCGGCGCGGAGCCGATCCGGGGCGCGGTCACAACCTGGAAACTGGTGGCCGACGACGGCCGGATTTTCGCGCAAGGCCGGTTGCCGGCCATGGATATTCCGGTTGATAACGGCATTGCGCTGGGCGAGATCGCGCCGGATTTGAAAAACATCCCGGCCCCGGCGCATTGCCGGTTGCTGGTTGCGGTGGCCGGATTCGAGAACGATTGGGATGTCTGGGTCTATCCCGCCGAGCCTTCCGCCCCGCCGTCAGCGGATGTTCTGGTGACATCGCGCTGGGACGAAACGGCCCGGGAACGATTGCGGGCGGGAGGAAAGATATTATTGACGCTTCCCGGCAAGAACGTGCGCAACCATGACACCGCCCCGGTGAAGGAGGGATTTTCCAGCATCTTTTGGAACACAGCCTGGACCGACCGGCAGGCGCCGACCACGCTCGGCCTTTTGTGCGATCCAAGGCATCCGGCGCTGGCTGAATTCCCGACCGCCTTTCACAGTGATTGGCAATGGTGGTATCTGGTCCATCGCGCGGGCGCGCTGCGTCTGGACCTGCTTGGGCGCGACATCCGGCCGATTGTGCGCGTGATTGACGACTGGGCCACGTCCCGCCCCCTGGGCCTCGTCATCGAGGGCAAAGCCGGCGCGGGGAAAATCGTCATCTGCGGCTTTGATTTGACACAAAATGCGGACGATCCCATTTCCCGCCAGATGCGGCGGAGCCTGGAAGATTACATGGCATCGGACAAATTTGCGCCCGTCGCCGGAATCACCCCGGAACAAATCCAGAGTTTGATCGCTTTGGGCGGTCGGCAAAAATAACAAAAGGCACGTCATGATCATGCAATTTAAAACACTGAAAAAACGGTTCTCTCTTGGCGGGACGGCGGCGGCCCTGTGCGCGCTGGCTTTGGCGGCATCGGCCGGCGCCGACACCAACTCATTCCTGCCCGCCATGCCGGAGGGTTATTTTCTTCAGGCCTATGACGATTGCGGCGTGGCTGACCGCCAGCCGCATGTGCTGATGAAAGACTGCTACCTCTGGACCTTCCAGACGAGCGATACCGACGCGAACCTCAAGGAGCGTTCGTCGGTGTTCAGCCCGAATACCATTCAGGCCGTCTATACGAATCTTGATCCCCACCTCTCTTACGTATTGGCGCTTACCTATGCGAACGACCATGTTTATAACCGCGTCCAGAGTTTGGAGGCGGGCGCCGGCATCGAACTGCACGGGCCTTATATCTTACCCAAAGGCAAAGCCACGCGGGTGATCGTGAAGGTGCCCTCCGCGGCCACGCAGGACGGGAAGTTGACCCTGACGTGGAAACGCCACGGCGAAGCGAACGTGACCGTGGCCATCATCGAATTGTGGGTCAATGAACCCAGAAGACACATCTTGCAATTCAACTCCCTGGTTGGTTTGCAGGACAGTTTGCAAGGACGGGTGACCGACCTGGCTTTTGACGGAGTTTCCAACGCGCAAGTCAGTCTTTCCGTTCCCAACAAGATTGACCTTCTGCTGGCCACAACCGGCCCGGATGGGGCCTTTAGTTTCAATCGGAAAGAGATGGAAACATTTGCGTCCGGCCGGAAAATAATATTGAGCGCCCAGCGGGGCTGGCGGGACGGTCGCGCCTCCATCGAAACATCAAACCTGTTTTTTGAGCCGGTGCATTACCGGCCCCTGCCCGAAAAGACCGCAGGTCTGGCCGGCAACTCCATTCTGCTCAACGGCACATGGATGCTGAACACCGCGCCCGGCGACGATGCGCGGACGCAGTCCTTAAGCGCGCCCGGTTGGGCGGCCTTCCAAGTTCCCGGCCAATGGTTGCAGCAAGGATTTGATATTCCCAAAGATCACACCGTGGCCGTGGCCAAAGAAATAATGATCCCCAAGGAATGGGCCGGTTATCGAATCTTCCTGCGCTTCGACGCCATCCATGGCGGAACCCGCTATTGGTTGAACGGAAAGCCGCTCGGTTACAGCGAAAACCTCTTTACGCCGGTGGAATGGGAAATCACGGATGCGGCGCGGCCGGGCCAGACCAACCGCCTTGATCTCCGGATGACCGTGGACACGGCTTCCGAACGGTTATCCTGTTCCAGCGATTATACGGGGCACAGCCTAGGCGGCATTGATCGCGCGGTGCGCCTTTATGCCCTGCCGAAATTGCAAATATCGAGCCTGTATCTGAACGCGGATTTGGACGCGGCTTATCGCAACGGCGAACTTCAGGTTGATTTCAGCGTCGATAACCCGGATCAAACCGTCCAGCCCAAGGTCGAAGCCAGATTCCGAATCTACGACGCCAAAGGCAAAGAAATAAAACACTCCATTCCGAAAATGGAACTGGGGCCGGTCAAACCGGGGATCAATACGGCCAGCCTCAAGTCCAGCGTGCCAAATCCCCTGAAGTGGAATGCCGAACAACCCAACCTTTACCGGCTTGAGATCGAACTGGACAGAAACGGCAGGGCGCTGGAGCGGATTGATCGCAACATCGGTTTTCGCAAGATCGAAATCAAAGGCCGGCAGCTCTACGTCAATGGCGCGCGCGTCAAGCTGGCGGGCGTTTGCCGCCATGAAATCGATCCGCTGACGGGGCGCGCGGATACGATGCGCCACGCGGAGGAAGATGTTAAGCTGTTCAAGAGCGCCAATCTGAACGACGTCCGAACGTCACACTACCCGCCCACGCAGGAATTTCTCGATGCGGCGGACCGTTATGGATTGTATGTCGAGTCGGAAGCGCCGCTCTGCTGGGTGGCGCCCGCGCCGGATTTGAGCGACCTCAAGGCGGTTCTCACTCCCACTTCCGCGATGATTGATTACAATCACGCGCATCCCAGCGTTATTATATGGTCGCTGGCCAATGAATCTCATTGGAGCGGACTTTTCGAGCACTCGCAGAAACTGATCAAGCAACTGGACCCCTCCCGGCCAACCACGTTCAATCTTTCCTTCACCAGGGAAGGGGAGGTGACGTGCGACATCATGAACCGCCATTACCAGAACATGCCTTACGATGAAATACTGAAGGACGATCCGCGCCCGTTCATGCATGGGGAGTGCTTCTTCGTCGTCTATCATGAACGGACCGACGTTGCCATCGATCCCGGTTTGCGCGCGCTCTGGGCCGAGGGAAGCGCCGACACTGATTCTGCCTGGGGCAAGTCGTGCCTCGAAAACCTGAAGTCCTTGAGCGAGCTGACCCCGGGCATTTATCCGGGCGCGTGGAACTACATATACAAATCCGACCGCGTTATCGGCAGCGAGATTTGGGCGGGCGTTGATGACATCGCATTCCTGCCGGGCGGCAAGGTGGGAAGTTCCGAAAACGGCAACGCTTACTGGGGACTGGTTGACGGCTGGCGGCGGCCCAAGCCCGAATTGGAGTGCGCCAAATTCCTGTTCTCCCCGGTTTGGTTCCCGGTCCGGCAACTGGACTACAAACCCGGCCAGGCTTCCGTGCGGGTTCCGGTGGAAAACCGATACTCATTCACGGATTTGAGCCAGTGCGACTTCATCTGGGAGATGAACGGCGCAAAAGGCAAGGCTCGCGTCAGCGTTCCGCCGGCATCAAGAGGAGAGATCGAGGTTCCCGTCCGGAAGGGGACGCCCGAAGGAACCATGCTGCTGGTGCGGGTGGCGAACGGCGGCGGCGAGATCGTCAACGCGACCCTTTCGCTGGGCGAACCGAATAAGACGCCTTTGCCCCAGGCTCAGGCGGGCGCACCCAAGTGGAACGATGACGGCAAGCGCATTGCCATCGAAGGTCGCGGGTTCTCGCTGGTGCTCGACCGGACAACGGGCGATTTCGACGCCGCAAATCCCATGCACAAGGCGCCGATTACGACCTTTCCATCCCTGCATGTGACAAGGCACGACTTCGGCGATTTGAACCCCAAGAAAGCGCCTTACGCCGAGTTTCCCGATGCCAAGACGCGGGTGGTCGAGAGCGTGACGGCGGTTGAGACCGGCAATGGGCTTGAGATGACGGTGAAGGACCATTACAAAGACTTCGCCGGTTCCATTCATTGGCTGATTGACAAAGACGGCGCGGGAAGGATCGGCTACGACTACGTTTACACCGGCAGGAAACTTGAAACGCGGGAGATAGGCGTGAAGGCCCTGCTTCCCGCAAAATACGACGAAGTCCAATGGCAGCGGTGGTCGGAGTGGGGGGGGTTCCCGAAGGACTCCATCTGCCGCACGGAAGGATCGGCCCGGGCGCGCCGGGATGAAAAATGGCCGGACCAGCCGGCGAACGTGAAGCCGGCCTGGCCGTGGTCGCAGGACCAGACCGAACTCGGGACGGCCGATTTCATGTCAATCAAATTCTGTATTTACGAGGCCTCGCTCGTGGCGGCGGATGGGAGCGGAGTGCGGGTGGACGCCAACGCCGACGCCCACTTCCGGTCTTGTCTGGCCGGACAGAACGTCGCGATGCACATCCTTTCCCAATGCCCGCTGGCCCCGGCGGCGCTGAAGAAAGGCGACCGGCTTGCCGGTGAATTCAGCGTCCGCCTGATGGCAAACGGCCGCTGATTTACTGCGGCGGCGCGGGCGGCGCATTCGTTTCGCCGGCTGGCGTCGGCGGAAGCAAGGTCGAAGGGGAAATTTGCATTGGCGGTGAATCAACTATGATTTCAGTAGTAATCACGCCGCCGATCCACATGCCGGATCCCTCGTCGGCCGGGAGCAACGACGTCAGGCCGTTCAGAATGAACGATCCCGCGTTCGTCTTGGTTACAAAATAACCCGCGCCCTCGTTGGCATTTTGCAGGATGGCGCCGTAGGCCGTGTCGGTGGCGCGGCCGTTGCCGGTGCCGAAGGTGATTTTCACCAAGCCGTTCTTAAGAGTGACAGACCCGGCCAGCGAGTTGGTCGGCATACTTCCGAAAAGATTAATCAGATTAAAACCGTTTTCGACTCCCAAATTGGTGTAATCCAATGCGTCAGCCAGCCCGCCGTTGAAAATATCCAACGAGTTGGTGACGGCAATGTTGAAGCCCACCGGCTCCACCCAGACTGATCCCTGGGTTTCCAGCACGTTGGTGAATCCGGCAAAGAAAAGGGTGTTTGTGTTCTTTTGCGCCGGTTTGGTCCACACCAAGTTGACGAGATTGGTACCGTAGAAATTGGTCAGGTTCAGCCAGCCGAACAGGAAGCCCGTTTTGTTGTAAAGATTGATGCAGACAGGAACATCGCTGTTCTGCGAGGCCGGAACGTTCTGGGTAAAGGCCGTGCCGTCAGCCAGCGCGCCGGTAAGAGTGACCGATCCGTTTTTGTCCGTAATGGAGGCATAACCATTGCCGGTCGGACTGGCGGTGTTGGTGACCGACGCGTTCGGCGGGAACAGGAGCATGGTGTAATTGCCGGCGCCGGTGTTGCCATTCACGTTGGCGGTCAAGGTGGACGAGTTTGTCCAAGATGTATTGCTTACCGTGCCGGTCATGATGCCAGAATCGTTGGTGGGCGCGGCCAGGGTCACAATCAGGTTGCCCCCCAGTTTTTCGGATCGGACGACGGTATTGGTCGATTGGCCGTAAGCGTCCAGGGCGCCGCTCAACGAATATGTGCCGCCCGCCAGCAACAACTGGCCGGAGAAAGTTCCCTTCTGGCCGAGCGCCAGGTTGTAGATCATGCCGGCAGTTTGGAAGTCGATGGCCGGGTTCGTGGCGTTGTTCGCGATTATTTCATTAGTGTCATAGAACAAGCCGTTGTAGGTCCCGTGAATCCCCAAAAACATGTTGGAGACAAAGGACGCCTCAATCGCGGTATTGGATTCCATGATGAAATAGAGCGTCGTTCCGTTGGTGACGGAGGCATACGATCCAGAAGAGTTGGTCCAAGCGCCAAGGAGCGACGAGGCGCCGGGTGTGGCCACAATCGAATAGCGCTCCCCGATGTTAAGCGAGGCGCCGTTGGCGGGGATCGTGTCTCCATGGAGAAAAGCGTGGCCGGTCAGGTAACCGGTTCCCCCGTTGCTGACGGCAGTCAAACTGAGAGTGGACGGGACCTGATAAAAGAAGTTTCGCGTGACAATCGGGGAAAGATTTCCCGAATAATCGACGCATTGCACGGCCAGGATATTTGTGCCCGGCAACGGCTGATTGGTGATCGACCAGTTTTTGGTGTTTGAGCCGGAGAAATTGGTGCTGCCATTGGTGGTGAGAATGGCGCTGTTGGAAACAACGGTGACGCCATTCGAGCCGAAACCCGCGTTGATGTTCGTCAGCCAGCAAGTGACGCCGACCACTTGCGCGTTGTCGGTGGCGGTGCCGTAAAAGGCAAAGGTGTTGGTGCGGACGTTATTGGTGGGCGAGGTAATCAGAACGCTGGGCTTCGTCCTGTCCGGCACGATGGTCAGCCGCACTTTGGCGCTTTCCTTGAAGCCGTTGGCGAAGCCGAAGTTGTTGGAGACAAGGACGGCGTAAGTGCCGACGTCCACCGCAGTGGCGGGGTTGATGGTCAGGACGTTGCTGTTGACGCCGGAGTACTCGGGGCCGGCCGGCAGGTTGCTGCCGTTAAGCGACCAATAATAACCATAGTTCAACGGGCTGACCGCGCCCACGGCAAGCACGACAATCGATCCGGACGGGCGGGTTTGGCTGACGGGTTGCTCATTGATGACAGGAGGATTGGTCAGGACCAACTGCACGACCGCACTGGTGGTCGCGCCTTCAAACAGGGTGGGGCTGGCCAACACGGTGTAGATTCCCTGATTGGTGATGGTGATATGGTTGACAACAAGGACGTTCGAGGTCGTGCCGGAAAAATTATTGCCGTCGTAGATGTTGGAGCCGTTGAACTGCCATTGGTAGCCGAACGGCAGGGGGTTGTAATAAGTGTTGGAATTCACCGTGGCAGTGAATGACGCCGAATAGCCTGTGTCGGTGAAATTCGTGCCGGGCAGAGTGCTGGTAATATCGGGCAGAAAGGCCTCGGGATAGGGAACCAGACTGAGGATGAGGGCAAACTCAGACGCGCCGGCGCAGGTGGGGGTGCTGCGGTAGTTCAGGATTTCGTCATTGAGCGGGAAGGTCAGGCCGGGAATTCCGGGGACAAAAGCCGCAGCCGGGCTGCCGGTCAGGAGAGGCAGGGTGGCTATGGGCGCGCCGTTGTTTCCGCCGACTACTGGCGCGTTCAAATCCGCCTCCAGCAGGCCGAGATGGCAATTGGTGCCAAGCCTGGTGGTGGGGACGATGGTGCTTTTGACCAGGCTGCGATCAGAACAGACGTTGTAGCCGCCATCGGTCACGCCGACCGCGTTGGACAAAGTGCCGCTGGCGCCGTAGGAAAGGATGCTGTCAGCCAGGTCGAACGAGCCGGAATACTTGTAAATATTCAACCCATTCGCAACGCCGTTGCTTCCGCTGTAGCTTACGTTGCCGGTGTTGGTGCCGCCCGGCCCGGCTATGACCGTATTGGTGGCCAAGGTGCAAAAGCTCATCAACGTCACGGTGTTTTGACTCCAGATGGCGCCACCGAAGGCGTCGCCGCCAGCGCCGCCGTCGGCGTTGGTTAAAACAGTGCCGCCGCCATAGCCGCCATCGCAAACATTGTCAACGAAGATGCTATTCTGGATGATGGCGCTGACAGATTTGCCGGTCAAAAACATTGCGCCGCCGGCTGCGCTCCCGCCCTGACTGCCATCCTCGCCGCCGCCGTCCGAATCCACTTCCGCCCACCCCGTGTTGCCGCCGATGGCGAAGTTGGAGACAAAAATGCAATTAGTCACATCAAGACCGCCCGAGACATAGATTGCGCCGCCTTCGCTGTCTCCGCCCAATCCCGCTTCCCCGCCGTATTGAGTGATTTGGTTGGTGGTGCTAGCTCCGCCTGTGCCGCCATCGCCGGCTTCACAAACATTTAGCACAAATTCGGTCATGTAAAAAACATTGGTCAGGCCGGTGCTGTAAATCGCGCCGCCGTAAGCGTTGGTGCCGTAACCGGCGTTGCCGCCATAGCCGGGCGAGCCGACGCTGTAAGTGCCACTGCCGCCATTGCCGCCATTGCCAGCCAGAGCGGAATTGCTGGTAAAGAGCGAATAGGAAATATACAAGGCGCCGGTGCTGTAAATCGCGCCGCCGTAAGCGGGGCCGCCGGACGTGCCGTTGGTTCCGCTGCCACCGGAACTTGGTCCGCTGCCGCCGGTGATGCCGTTGGTGTTGGTGGCCGAATTCCCGGCCAGCACACAATTACTGAGGACCAGCTTCCCCATATTGTAGATGGCGCCGCCGTTGGTGCTGGCACCGTTGGTCAATGCCAGGTTGTTCAGGGTCAACACGCCAGTCGAATGGACGTAAAAGAAACGAGCCAAACCGTTGCCTTTGAAAACGACGGTATTGGTGCCGGCGTCAATTGTCACATTGGTTCCCAAATAGTTGCTCCCGACTTGGAACATGCCTCCTCCGGCTGCCGGCCATGTGATTTTAAGCGGAGCCGTCAGGGAGTTGTTGGTGCTAAAATTGGTGATGCGGGTGTATCCGCCACCAAGCGCGTTGGCCAAGGTTTCGTAACTGGAAATGGGCGAGGGCTGAGCCGCAGCGTGCCGGGCCAAGCCAAGGAATAACGCCGGCAACAACGCAATAACCCCGCGGCGTGAGAGGAAACATCTAAAAGAGAGAGACATAGCTTGCTTCCCTATACCACAAATCCCATATTGAACCAACAATTATTTTTTCACAATTATTTCTCTCCCAAAACCTTTGAAAGCAAAGGCCAAAGGCTGAAGGCGGCAGGCCCCCAAAAACTGACGCATGGGCGGGACTGCCCCCACCCACCCCCCATAAAATTTTATGGATAATCCATAAAATTTTCCGGCCTGTTTTATGTGCAACGTATTGATTGGAAGAATTTTGCAACCAAAAATGGGTGGAAACCCATTTTATGGATTTTATGGGGGGCTTTATGGGGGGCGACGGGAAAAAGCTGAAACGCTGAAAAACTGAAACGCTGAAAAGCTGAAATCGGATGGGAGTGGGGGCAAAAGCTGAAATTGGGAAAGAAGAAAGTAGAAATCGGCAAGGCAAGGGCTGCCGGAGGGGGCGGCGGACGGTGGAAGATGGCCGGCTGGGTTTCTGGCGCGAGTTCATGGTCTTAAATATTCGTTAGACTACAACTACAACTAATATATTCGTTCGTCAATGGATTTTTTTAAAATAGAAGATGGAAGCCTGGAGATGGGAGATGGGAGGCCCGGCCTTTTGACGCAACTCCTACGGAGTTGAATCAATTCGTGATCTTTCCCCGGACGGGGTCGGTTTGTCCCGGATCGGTCAGGCGTCCGATGAACAGGATGCTGCCGGAACGCGTGTCGCGAATCAGAAAGATGAAGGGATGATCTGCCCGGAAAATGGGGGGTGGTGGAGGAGGGGGCACCCCAATTCCAACCGCCCCAGGAGCAACGGTGACCGCTGCTGCTTCCGTGCCTTCTTCATTGACCTCGGCCCAAGCCTTGTGAAGCACGGCGGAGATGTAAAGGTCCCTGGCCCCATTAAGGCCGGAAAAGTCGGCCCTTCCCCCAAAGGCGTCGGACATGCCCATTTTTGTCAGCGTGTTTTCGAGGTGAAAACCGGATTCCAGTTTGAACTTGGGCAGAAAAATTTCGACCGCCTGCTCTTTCATTTGCGCGATCTGGCTGGCGAGGAACGCGGGACTGAGCTTCTGTTCCAGTTGGCCAAACGCACCGATTTGGCGCGGCAACAATATCACCATGGACAGTTCAAGACCTCTGTAGGGCAACTCCACAATCTGAAGGTCGTCATTTCCAGTGTATCGGCAGCCGCAGCCAGCGGTATTATGCATGAGGGACGCATCAACCTGTCTGTTGGTAGAAAAGTGAAAAGGTTGGACTGAAGTGTTCTCTTTCATGAAGATGTTGGCCCAGGATCCCTTGAAATAGATGGCATTTACCAGAACCAGCCGGGTGTATTCGTTCAGGCTATCCGACGCGAGGATGCCCTGGATTTTATCTTTGGTTTTCTGCGCAACCCAGCGGTTGATTTCACCAGCGGCGGCGTCTGTTTTGAAGTCCGCCTGGTTGACGTTGGCCTGATAATCGTCTTGGGCGATTTTTAGGAAGGCCGGGAGGAACGGTTCATCTTTCTGCGCCCAAAGGGCATTGGCGATGTCCAGTTGGATGTTCCCCATTTTTTGGGCGTCGTTCAGTTGACGTTGCAGTTCGCCAAAGGAGGAATGGAGTTGCGCATTGCCTTTCTTGAAGTGCAAAACCCGGCTCATTTGCGTTTCCGTGTTGCCGCGCGCCCCGGCATAAGTCATGGCCAGGGCGGTGGAAATGCTGTAGGGGGAAAAGAAGAGGTTTCCCGGCTCGCCTCTGAGCTGGGCGTAAAGATCAAGGGCAAAAGCGGTGTTATTCGCAACCAGCGATCCGGTCGGGGAAGCCTGGACGTTCGCCGCCAAACCGATGCTGAACGAAATCAGAAGGCCGGCAGACAAGCAGAGCCGACGGAGTCGTGTTGTGCGCATAGGGACTTCCTGCCCCCAAACCCCATTGCTGTCAACAGATTAAAAAAACGGTTTTCATCATATTATCAACGTGGGGCGAGGCTTTGCCTTGTTTTCGCGGATGAGGGGGAAGACTGAGGGGAAGGGAAGGGAGATTAGGATTAGGATTACGATTAAGATTAGGAGTGGGAGGAGGACGCGGGATTTGCCTTTGACGGCGCGGGTGAAAACCATACGATGAACCCACCGTGACCGATTCTGGGCAAACGCCGCCGACCGCGCTGGAGGTGGGGAATTTAAAAATCCCCGCTGCGCCGCCGTTGATTCGGCATTTCTGGGCTATTTTGTCACTGCTGTTGCTGTTTTGCGCGCTCTGGAAAATTCCCACTCTCGCTCTTTCCCATCAGGAACCGGACGAACGAATCTACTGGCAGCTTGCCAACAGTCTTTTGACCACCGGCCATTACACCCTGCAAGGGTCGGATATTCTGCCTTACTTGTCCCCCAACATTTACGACCGCCCCGTCTTCTGTCATCCCCCGCTTTTTGCCGCCCTCCTCACGCCCTTCGCTTATTTGAAAACGCAAAGTTTTGCCGTCGTCGTTTCATGGCTGGGCCACTTTCTCTGCATCCTTTCCGTCGCCCTCATCGGACGCCGCATGGTCCCTAACCCTTTTCCTGCCACCGGGCGGAATCAACTCTTCTTCTGGCTCCCCGTCATCGGCATGACCCTGGACCCTTTTCTGATCTTTCTCGGACGCAAACTCTGGATCGACGGCCTGCTGGCCGGCCTGTGCGCGACTTCCATGGCGTTTTTCTTTTGCGCGCGTTATTCCCCGCGCCGCACGATATATTTGATTGCGGGCGGCGCCCTCTTCGGCCTGGCCGGTCTGGCCAAATTGCCCGCCCTCGCCCTCGGCCCGGTCATCCTGTTCCTCATCCTCACCCCCGAAAACGCCAAGCGCCGGCCGGTGCGGGATTTGTGTCTGGGCTTCCTGCCCGCGTTGGTGGTGATGCTGCCGTGGTTTATTTTATTTTACAGGACCTACGGCGTATTGATTCCGGGCTGGACCAAGCCGGACGACTGGACCATGCAGCGATACCCCATGGTGCGGGCGGCCGTGGAACGCACCCCGCTCTATTATCTGGGGCGGCTGGCCGCTTTGCAACCGGTGATCCTGCCCTGTCTTGTCCTTTACATGGTCCGGCCCGCTCTGTGCAAAAAGGCCGCCTCCGCGCTGCCACTTTTTTGGTTCCTGATTATCTTCCTCGCCATCTCTTACGTCGGTTTGGCCGGGCAGGGATTTCAAATGCGGTTTCTGGCCCCTCTTTTCCCGGCCATTTACCTGATGGTCTATGTGTTGATGAGCGGCTGGGGCGACAGCGGGAGGGAAACCTGGGCCATGCTCATCCTGCTCGTGTTTATCTTCGCCGGCATCAACGGAAGCCTTTACCTTGTGCTTCCCCAATTTGACGAAATCCGGCTCCCCTTCGCGCTCTGGAACTGGTCCGCACTATGATTGACAATGCGGGCGTCCCTCACGGGTCCTTGCGCGGGAACAATGGAAACACCTCCCCGAGCGGGTGGCCTTCCGCCATCGCCGCCGGCTCCCGGCTCAAATCCGCCGCCGCCGGGGCAAAACCCAACTGGCCCTGCATTTTTTCGGACGCCCCCGGCATCACCGGCCAGAGCAGCGCGCCCAACATGCGGCAAACCTCCGCCAGGGTGCGCAAAATGTCGTTCAATTCGCCCGCGCGAGCCGGGTCTTTGGCCAGCTTGAAGGGGCTGGTTTGATCGATGTATTGATTGGCGCGGGTCACGAGCGCGCCGCATTGCACCAGCGCCTCCTGCAACTCATTGGCCCGGTAGGCGGCAATCACCCGCGACCGCGTTTCGGCCATTTCCTTTTCCAACTGGTTGACACCCGCCGGCACCAAACCGCCCCGATAGCGCTTGATCATGGAGAGCGAGCGATTCATCAAATTGCCCAGGCCGTTGGCCAGTTCCGATTGATAACGCGAACGGAAACCCGCGTCCGTCCAATTGCCGTCCGGGCCAATGGCCAGTTCCCGCACCACGTAATAGCGGAACGCGTCCACGCCCCATTCATTGATGACCGCAACCGGGTCCACCACGTTCCCCGCGCTTTTGCTTAATTTCTCCCCGTCCTTCTGCCACCAGCCATGCGCCAGAACCTGGCGCGGCAACGGCAGCTTCATCGCCTTGAGCATGATCGGCCAGAATACCGCGTGAAATTTTAATATATCCTTCCCAATCACATGCACATCCGCCGGCCAAAGCGACCGCGGCGCCCCCGGCTCGGGTTCCACCGACGGCAGGATCGCGCGCAAAACCGGATCGCCGTGCGCCAGCGGGACGCTGATATAATTCACCAGCGCATCGAACCAGACGTAGGTCACAAAAGCCGGATCGAACGGAAGCGGAATTCCCCAACCCAGCCGCGCCGCCGGGCGGCTGATGCACAAATCTTCCAGGTCGTTGTTTTTCAGGAAGCCCAACACCTCGTTCCGCCGCGAGACCGGCGCGATAAAATCCGGATTCGCCTCAATGTATTCAATCAGCCATGCCTGATGCTCCCGCAGTTTGAAATAATAATTCTCCTCCTCCAACTCGACAACCGTCCCGTAACTCGCATCGAACGTCCCGTCCGGCAGCCGGTCTTTCTCGGTCAAAAACGACTCGGCCGTCGTCGAATAAAACCCCTTGTGGGCCTGCTTGTAAAACTGCCCTTCCGCATGGAGCTTGGAAAGAATGGCCTGGACAACCGCCTTGTGGCGCGGCTGCGTGGTGCGGACAAAATCGTCATTGGACAAACCGAGCTTGCGCACAAACTCCTGCCAATCCGCCGCCAGACCGTCGCAATACGCCTGCGGATCTTTTCCCTCCGCCTGCGCCGCCAGTTGCACTTTCTGGCCGTGCTCGTCCAATCCGGTCAGGAAAAAAACCTCCTCGCCCAAGCTGCGCCGCGCCCGCGCCATGACATCGACGATCACCTTTTCATAGGCATGACCCAAATGCGGCTGGCCGTTGAGATAATCAATGGCCGTAGTCACATAAAAACACTTTTTCATCCCACGCATACTGCGTTCTCCCCCCAAAAAAACCAAGTTCCAAACACCCCCCGGTTCCCCGGCATGAAAGACCCGCCGCCGGGCAGACTGGAAAAGAGATTGCCAAAATCACGGGGGCGGAGCCTGATGACCGGCAGTTATGGCAAATGTAAAACGAAGTTTTCTCGTCGGACTGATCGTGCTGCGCGGTGTTGCGGGCGCTTCAGGACAATCGACCAATCACATTCCCATTGCGGATTTGCGGCAATTGCGCCTGCCGGACGTGGTACTGGAATCGGTCGCGCCGGTACCGGCCAGTGTGCAGGGGAATTTCCATAGCGCGGCCCATGTGAAGGTGGACGGGGTCATCGGAGGCAACATCCATTTTGCGCTGTTGCTGCCGGATACGTGGAATGGACGGTTCGTGATGGGCGGCGGGGGCGGGTTTGTGGGAACGGTGCAGAACGGCGCCTGGGAATCGGTCAACCGCGGCTACGCCACAGTCGGGACCGACACGGGACACCAGGACCCGTCCGGCATCTCGGCCCGTTGGGCGCTCAACGACATTGAGGCGCAATTGAACTTCGGCTATCTCGCCGTGCATCGGACGGCTGAAGCGGCCAAGGCAATCGTCCGCAGTTATTACGGGTCGGACGCCGCCTACAACTATTTCACGGGATGCTCGCGCGGCGGCGGCCAGGCCATGATGGAGGCGCAACGCTACCCCAAGGATTTTGACGGCATAGTGGCGGGCGCGCCGGCGTTTGACTGGACAGGCATGGCCGCGACCGAGGTGTCCATCGCCAAGGCGCTTTACCCGGACCCGGCCCACCTTGATAAAGCCGTGCTGGATCGGGAGAGCCTCCAGAAATTGCAACGCGCCATCCTTGAGCAATGCGACGCGCAGGACGGCCTCAAAGACGGCATCGTGCAGGACCCGCCCTCGACGCACTTCGACTTGTCCAAAGTAGCCGGACTGAGCGACGAACAACGCAAAGCCATTGAGGCGATTTACGCCGGGGCGCGAAACAGCAAAGGGCTTATTTATCCCGGATACACGCCGGGGGCGGAATGTGATCCCGATCAGTGGACCGCCTGGATTTCAGGATCGTCGCCGTTGCTGGCCAAGGAACATGCGCCTGACCTCATGTTTGCCTTTGGCACACAGATACTCAAATACATGGTCTTCAATAATCCGGATTGGAATTATGCGACCTTTGATTTTTCAAATTATGCCGGCGACACGCGGTTGGCGGCGTCCTTTCTCGACGCGACCAACGCGAATCTGGACGGATTGAAGGCGCGCAAAGGCAAACTCATCATATGGCACGGGTGGGCCGATCCGGCGCTGCCCGCGCAAGCCACAGTCAATTATTATCGTCAGGCCCAGGCGCACGATCCGAATGTGAGCGATTACTGCCGGTTGTTCATGGTTCCGGGCTGTTTCCATTGCGGAGGCGGCCCCGGCGCGAGCAAAGTGGACTGGCTCGCCGTCATGGCGGATTGGGTGGAACACGGCAAAGCCCCGGACAGGCTGGTGGCCGGCAAAACCGAACAGGGCAAAACGCGGATGACCCGCCCGCTCTTTCGCTATCCGACCACCGCGATCTATAAAGGCGGCAACCCCGACAGCGCCGACAGTTTTGCGGCAAAGGAACCGTCCCCCGCGCCGCGTTAAAATATCCGCTTAATAACTCTTTACAGAATGTCCGGCAAATCTTACAAATGGCGGCGTCTCAACAATAAACGCCCAGTCATTATATGAACAATAATCCATCATCTGCATTGGTCGGACTGTTTCTGATATGCGTCATTGCGGCATGCCTCCTCGTTCTCATCGGCCTGTGGAAGGTTTTCACCAAGGCCGGACGACCGGGATGGGAATGTATTATTCCCATCTATAACGCTTACTGCCTGATCAAAATTGCCAGCAAACCGGGATGGTGGCTTTTGCTTTATTTCATCCCGTTTGTGAACATTGTCATCGCCATTCTGGTCGCTCTGGGCGTCTCGCGTAATTTCGGAAAAGGCGGCGGATTTGCTGTCGGCGTGATTTTTTTGCCGTTCATTTTTTACCCCATACTCGGATTCGGGGATGCCACTTACGGCCCGGCAGCGCCCCCGGCCGCAGCCGCGCCCACCGCAGCCTGAAATCACCGCCAAATATTTTTGGGTCACCATAAATTCTTGCAATCAGGCTCCGTTTGCGGTGTGCTTAGCGGCTTATGAAGCTCGATTTTAAGCCGTTTGAATTAAAACTCCGCAACACATGGACCATCGCCAACGGTCGCGGCTCGAACTTTGCGAGCGTCGTCCTGGCGCGACTGACCGACGGGGGCATCGTGGGTCTGGGCGAGGCGCCCACTTCCCGGCGTTATTCGGAATCAGTCGAGTCCATGCAGGCGTTTCTGCGCTTGGTGAACCCGGCCAAACTTTCATTTGATGACGTCCCGGGCAGCATGGCCTACGTGGAAAGACTCGCGCCGAAAAATTGCTCGGCCAAGTGCGCCGTCAATGTGGCGTTGCTCGACGGGGCGGCGCGCAAGGCGGGCAAGCCGATTTACGATTTGCTCGGACTGGGTTTCAGGGAAAACAAGCACGTCACATCCTTCAGCATCGGCATCGACACGAAGGAGATCATCCGGGCCAAGACGCTCGAAGCGGCGGTTTATCCCGTGCTGAAACTGAAGATCGGCATGCCGGGCGAGCGGGAGAACCTGGCCGCCCTCCGCGCCGTCGCGCCCGGAAAAACGGTCCGCGTGGACGCCAACGAAGGGTGGAAAACCAAAGAGGAAGCCTTGAAGAATCTGGAGTGGCTGGCCGAGGATCCGTTGATCGAATTCGTCGAGCAACCCATGCACGCCTCCACGCCCCCCGCTGATATGGCCTGGTTGAAGGCCCGTTCTCCCATCCCGCTTTATGCCGATGAATCCTACCACAAAGCCGGGGATGTGGCCCTCTGCGCGGAATGTTTTCACGGAGTGAATGTCAAACTGCTCAAAGCCGGCGGCGTCAGCGAGGCATATGAGGCATTGAAAGCGGCGCAAAAAGCCGGTTTGAAAACCATGATCGGCTGCATGATCGAAACCAGCGTCCTCATCACCGCCGCCGCTCATCTGGCCGAATTGACCGACCATCTTGACATCGACGGCAATCTTTTGATTGACAACGATCCTTACCTGGGCGCGACGGCCGGGAAGGGCATGATGTCATTTGCCAAAACGCCGGAAAAAAATGGATTGCGGGTCAGGACGCGCAACGCCGATCCGTTCGCCTGATCGTCCGGTCACTCCATCCGCGGCCAGGACGCTTTCGCAACAGTCGCGCGCAGGGCGAAATAGATGCCGACGACCAGGATCGTTTCGCCCAGGATGAGCCATCGGAAAAACCCGTAGGCCCAGGACAAGGTCGAAGCGAAAGCCAGCAGGCAGGAAATCAACATCACCCCCATCATGCTCAGGCCGCGCGTGGTTGATTTCGATTCTTCGGTGGGAAGCGAGAACGGCACCGCCTTGCCGCCCAGGCACGGAATCATGGCGTAAATCGGCAGCGCAATAATGCCCGGAATGAACAGGGCGAGGTGCGCGCTGTCCCGCGCCACAAAATAAACAATGACCCCAAAGATCACGAGCATGGGCAGGGCGAGAAAAAGCAAAACCGCCCGCCGCGCGCCATGACACAACGGCGCGGGACCCGATATGGGCGCGACCCGGAACAAATCGCCCGCCTGCCATTGCTGGGAATAACGGATCAAAATCAGCGCCATATAAGGAATCAACCCAAGATACGCCCCGGAAAAGGCAATGCCAAAGCCGCTCATGAAATCAGGCGCGCCTGCCCCCGCCCGGGCGGACGACTGGGGTTGCAGGAGAAATATGAACGGCATGACCAGCATGGGCGCGATCCCGGGATAAACCCGCAATTTCACGTCGCGATCCCGGCTCAGATAGGCGGCGGTGAGGAGAAAGGACGACCGGGAAACGGAGTCGCGCAGCCACCAGCTTAACGGCGGAAGCTTGACCAATTTGTCAATTAAACGGCGACGCCCACCCCCGCGGCGCGGCGCGCTTGAGGCCTCGTTGAGCGCTTGCAGGCCGGTCTCGTAATCGCGCGCCAGTTTGCCAAAGGCCAGCCAGAGGACAATTCCCGTCACCGCCAAACCCAGCGCGCCCATCATCCACGAACCGGCGCGACCCGTGCCGGCCACGGCGTCGTCAAGGCAGGCGAACCAGGCGGGCGGGAGAAAATTGATCCACCAGACGGATACGGCGTCAAAATTGAGGCCGTGGCGTCCGATGAGTTGCGGGCCGAGCTGGCCCAGGAGCACGGCCCCCACCGCCACCACAATCTGGGTGCCGGTCATCATTCCCTCCATTTTTTCGCGTCCGAACCAGCGCAGGCAAAGCTGGTAAACCAAGACAATGCAACCCGTGCAAAACAACGCCTCGCAGGCGGTGGACAGGGCGTGGATGATCGGGAAAAGCCAGACGGGATGAGCCGAAAGAGCGCCCGTAAACAGGCCGGCCAGATTAAACGCCCCCGCCAGCCAGAGCGAAACCTGCACCAGCACGGCAATCTTCGCCCAAAGCATCGCGCGCGGAGTGACGGGCCGGTGCATGAGAATATCCGCCTCGTCCTTGTTGAAGAGAATTTCACCCGCCGACGCCGCCACAAACATGCCCAGAAAAACCAGCGTCATGCTGTGCAGATAAAGGGCGGAAACGAAAACCGGGCGGTTAATCAGGGCCATGGACATGAAGCCGCCGACCAGGGCGTAAATAACCAGGGTAAGCGCCAGCTTGGAACCAATTGATTTGGGCGCGGTCTCACGCTTCAATCCGCGCGAGGTGCGGCCGCGCAAAAACAGGGTCAGGAAAAGACGGCGCAAAGCCCGGGCCGGCGAAGGCGCGGCCTGGACAGGCAGTGGCGGCGGAACGTCGGGATGATCATTCATGGGCGGAACGTTTTGGCAAAATCCTCGGCCCGGCGCTGCAATTCGGCCCCGCCGGTGAGTTGGGTGAACAATTTCTCCAGCGTGCCCGACCCGTAGGCGGCCACCAGCTCGTCCGGCCGCCCATCCACCAGCAGGCGGCCCTTGTCAATTATGATCACGCGGTCGCAAACCCGTTCCACCACATCCAGAATATGCGAACTGTAAACAATCGTTTTGCCCTCCTTGGCCAAGGTCTGGATCAATGTCTTGAAACCCACCGCGGCATTGGCGTCGAGACCGTCGAGAGGCTCGTCAAAAAAAACGACCGGCGGATTATGCAGCAAGGCGGACGTGATCACGACCTTGCGCCGCATCCCCTTGGAATACGCGCCCAGCAATTTGTCGGTCAGCGTCTGAAAACTCAGATCAAAAAAGGCGATGAATTGCCGGATGCGCTCGCGCGCGGCGGCTTCGGGAATGTTGTAAAGCGCGGCCACCATTTCCAGATATTCGAGACCGGTCAGCGACTCGAACACCGCGCCCGATTCGGGAACAAAACCGACGCGGCGTTTGACCTCGATGGTTTGAGCGCAAAGATCGAACCCGGCAATGGTGGCGCCGCCGCCGGTGGGTTCAAGCATCCCGGTCAGCATTTTAAGGGTGGTTGATTTCCCCGCGCCATTGGGGCCGAGAAAACCGAGAATCTGCCCCGCCGGGACCTCGAACGAAAGTTCGTTGACAGCGACTTGCGCGCCATAATGCTTGGAGAGCGAGCAGACTGAGATCATGCCCCTTTATGCCGTCCCCGTCAGGACAAGGCGATAAAAAAATCAACCATTGCCGGATGATCAGCGTGCCGAAGTCGCGAAGTTTGTCATGGAGTCGGATGACTCTTGGATTCCCGAGCCGTTCAAACACGATATGGCCGACGCCGAGGCGGGACGATTCGCCGATATCAACGATGTTTTGAATGACGCCCCACCGCCCTCCTGCCGGAAGGCGAAATGGGCAATCACTTCCGACCGAGTCAGTAACCTCCGGCAGAGCCGGAGGCTTGAAATAGCGTGAACCGCTCAAAG
>CAZLEE010000027.1:0-30343 GCA_964558455.1 uncultured Verrucomicrobiota bacterium
ATGCTCAAACGTCTCGGCTGAGAAATACTGACTTTTCAAACAGGCTCTAAGGAACGTTTTGGGGACAGGATACCCCAAAGCTTCCGCTACGCGCTCTTTCACCCGTTTGGATCGGGTTCTTAACGGGAGGCCCGCCAAATTCAGTCCTCGAAGCGCCTTGTGTAGAATTGCCTGCAACACCGGGGAAGGAATCCAAAGCTTGGAGCCGATCACGATTGGATCGTAAATTGTGAGTTTGCCCGCCCGAATTCTTTTCGGAAAAACATCCTCAGATGCGCTCACAACGATGCGTCCTTCCGCGTCAGCAGGTCGGGAACGGTCGTTTTTAACGCTTGAGCCAGCAATTCGAGCGTTCCCAGGGTGACATTGCGCTCACAGCGTTCCACCGAACCGATGTAGGTGCGATGGAGGCCGCACCCGTCTGCAAGTTCTTCTTGCGAAAGCCCATTGGTATTTCGATATGCTTTGATATTGTCCGCTAAAATTTTGCGCAAGTCCGGCTTAATCACCCCGTCTTTCTACGCGAATGATGACTATAAATCTACAGACTCTGAGTAGCGCGAGTTTGCTCTTGCAGTTGGGCGGCTGAACTTTGAAGCTGGGGCTTGTGATTGATGACATTGTTTCCCAACCCGGCGCGACGCCGCATAAAAGACGTCCGCGCTATCCAGGCAGAAATCCGCGCCGGTTCGAGGATAAATATAAGGAGCATGATCCTGCCCGCTACGCGGAAACGGTGGATAAGGTCCTGGCTTCGGGCAAAACCCCGGCGGGAACGCATCGGCCGGTCATGGCGGCGGAAATCCTGGAGACGCTCGCGCCCAAACCGGGGGATGTCGCGGCGGATTGCACCCTGGGCTTCGGCGGTCACGCGCAACAGTTGCTGCCCCGGCTTTTGCCGGGCGGACGGCTGCTGGGCCTGGATGCCGATCCGGTGGAGTTGCCGAAAACGGAGGCGCGTCTGCGCGCGCTGGGTTTTGGTGCGGAGGTTTTCACGGCGCATCGCAGCAATTTCGCCGGGCTGCCGCAAATACTGGCCGGCGCGGGAATTCCCGGGGTCGATGTCGTGCTGGCGGACTTGGGGGTGTCTTCAATGCAGTTGGATGATCCGCGCCGGGGATTCTCGGTCAAGTATGAGGGGCCGCTCGATATGCGCATGAATCCGTTGCGCGGACAGCCGGCGTCGGCGTTTTTGGCGCGGGTGCGACCGGGCGATTTGGAACGGCTCCTGTCCGAAAATGCGGACGAACCGCGCGCCGCTTTGCTTTCGCGGGTTTTGGCGGGCCGGGTTTTTGCCACCACCACGGCGCTGGCGGGGGCGATTCGCGGCGCGCTGCCGCAGGTGAACAAGGCCGATTGCGACTTGACGGCGCGGCGCGTTTTCCAGGCGTTGCGCATCGCGGTCAATGACGAATTTTCCGCGTTGGAAACATTTTTGCGCAATTTGCCGGCTTGTTTGAAGGCGGGCGGACGGGCGGCGATCCTGACTTTCCATTCTGGAGAGGACCGGCGGGTGAAGAAGTTTTTTGAGGCCGGTTTTCGCGAGGGAATGTATGCGGAAATTTCGCGCGAAATCATCCGGCCCGGCCCGGATGAGCGACGGGCGAATCCGCGTTCCGTGCCGGCCAAATTGCGCTGGGCGCGGAAGGGGCAACGCTAAAAGCCGGCCCCCGGTGTCCCTCTTAATCCTATTCCTACTCTTACTCTTAATCCTAATCCTAATCCTAATCCTAATCCCTCTCAGCCCCAACGGATTAAGAGTAAGATTAGGATTAGGATTAGGATCAAGATTAGATCAAGAGGGGGCTTGGGGAAAAAATGTTTGACTTGCGCGGATGGTTTTATGGGGGAAAGTTAACGGGATGACAACAGCAAACAAAATCACCGTGGGACGGATTTTGTTGGCCCCGGTTTTCATCTGGCAGCTCCTCGCCTACGCGCGCACCGGGCAGGAATGGCACCGGTGGGCGGCATTGCTGGCCTTTGCCGCCTCTTCGCTCGGAGACGGGCTGGATGGTTATGTGGCGCGGCACTATAACCAGCGGACTCAACTGGGGGCGGTGCTGGACCCGCTGGCGGATAAAATATTATTGATTGCTGCGATCCTCATCCTGACGGTTGAGCGCCTGCTGCCCGTATGGTTGATAGCAATCATCCTGGGCCGGGATTTGATTATTCTGGCCGGGATGATTCTGGTGCGGAAGCGGGCGGGCCGGGTCAGGGTGCGGGCGCATCTGACCGGGAAGACCGCCACTGTTTTCCAGATGGCGACGGTATTGTGGATCCTGCTGGGGTGGAATCGCGCGGTGGCGCCGGTCCTGGCGGCGGCGGCGGGGGTGTTGACGGCGTTGTCGGCCCCGTTTTACATTCTGGACGGGGTGAGGCAGTTTTATTTTCATCGCGGTGGCGCGATGGCATTTGAGGAAGGATGAAATTGATATGAGCGAACTTGTTTTAAAATTGAAAGAAGGGGATCCGGCGCCGGATTTTTCGGCGGAAACCAGCGGGGGCGGCAGGGTTTCGCTTTCGGAATTCCGGGGCAAGAACGTGATCCTTTACTTCTATCCCAAAGACAACACGCCCGGATGCACCTTGGAGGCATGCTCATTGCGGAACAGCTACGCGGAGATCAAGGAGGCGGGCGCCGTGGTGCTGGGAGTGAGCACGGACGCGGTGAAATCGCACGATAAGTTCGTGGAAAAATTCAAGCTGCCCTTTGTTTTGCTGGCGGACGTGGAGAAAAAAATCGTCGAAGCCTACGGAGTTTGGGGCGAAAAAAGTTTCATGGGGCGCAAATACATGGGAACGAACCGGGTGACATTTTTGATCGGGCCGGACGGGATGATCCGGAAAATCTGGCCGAAAGTGAAACCGGAAGACCATGCGGCGGACATTCTGGCCGCATTGCGGGGTGCGGCTTGAAACCCGGACATCTTGAAGTGCTGTTCAGCCCGGCGGAATTTTCCGCGCTGACCCCGGCGCGTCTGAAAGGGGCGGTTTGCGTGGTGTTTGACGTGCTGCGCGCGACCACAACAATGACCGTGGCGCTGGCGGCGGGGGCGGCGCGCATTTACCCGGTGAAGGAAATTGCGGAAGCGGTGGCATTGCAGCGGCGGCAGGCGGGCGCATTGCTGGCGGGAGAACGGGACGGGCGGCGGATTACGGCGGAACGAAGCGGCGGGGCGGATTTTGACCTGGGAAATTCGCCGAGGGAATTCACCAGCGAGCGGGTGGGGGGCCGGGAAATCATCATGACCACGACCAATGGGACGCGGGCGTTGCAAGCGTGTCTGGGCGCCAGATGTATCCTAGCCGGGGCGATTTTAAATCTGGGCGCGGTGGCCCGCCGGTTGGAAAAGGAGAAGCCGGGGCGGTTGCTGATCGTTTGTGCCGGGACCTACGAAGAGGCGGCTTACGAAGACACTTGGGCGGCCGGCGCGTTATGCGACCTGGTATGGAAACAGTTTCAAGGGGCGGATGTGTCCGATTCGGCCCAAATCGCGCGGGAACTTTACCTTGGCGCGCAAGGGGAACCGGCTGCGGCCTGGCTACATTCCCGCAACGCGCGGCGCCTGCTGGCCGCGCCGGAATTGCGCGGGGATGTGGCGTTTTGCTGGCGGCGCGACGTGGCGGAGATTGTCGGGGAATTGCGCAACGGGGCGGTGGAGCAGGCGGATTGATCGGCGGATCGGCGCGGTGGGCTGATTTTTATCTGTTTTGTTTGGGTTTTAGTGTTCAATGTTGCGGAAATGACGTCGATTGCGACATGGATTGCGCTGATTGCGCTGATTCTATTTTCCGGGGTCAGCTTCTTCTTTGCGCTGGCGGAGACGTCGTTGTTTTCCCTGGGCAAATGGCAATTGCGCCAAATGCAAGCGGGCGCGCCGGGTCCGGCCAAAACAATCCAACTTCTGCTGGCGTCGCCGCAGGACCTGCTGGCGGTGCTGGTGTTGGGAAACACTTTTGCCAACGCGGGAATCGTGGGCGTGACGCTCTGGATGTCGCTGACCCGCGGCTGGCCGCTGTTGATCGTGCTGCCATGTCTGGCGGCGTTGATTTTGTTTGGAGGGGAAGTTGCGCCCAAGACCCTGGCGGTGCGGGCGCCGGAGCGGTGGGCCTTGCGGGTCGGGGGAACGATGCTGATTTTGCGGAATTTCAGCCGTCCGCTACTGGGGATCGCCCAACGCCTGGCCCATTTCATTTTGCGGTGGCCGGCCACTTCGGCGCCGCCGTCGCCGGCCCTATCCGATGCGGAATACCAGGAATTATTGGAGATGGCCTACCAGCAGGGGGCTCTGGCGGCGGGAGAAAAGGAGATTATCCTGCAAATCATCAGCCTGGACCGCCGCCAGGCGCGCGAAGTGATGAACCCCCGCACCCAGATGGCCTGCATTTCGGACGAGCTTTCGGTGGAGAAAATGGCGGCGGCGGCCAGACGTTTCAAACACCGGCGCCTGCCGATTTACGACGGGACGATGGACACGATTGTGGGGGTGCTGAACACGCGCGAATTCCTGCTGAACCCGGAGGCGGATCTGGCGCTGGCGGTTGAATTTCCGTCGTTTGTGTCGGAGGGCGCGAATTTGTTGCAGCTTTTGAAAAGTTTGCAGCGCCAGCAGCGCGGGCTGGCCATTGTGTTGGATGAATTTTCCGGGACGGCGGGAATTGTGACGATTGAAGATATCCTGGCGGCGGTGCTGGGCGAATTACGCAGCGAACACGATGCGCCGCCACCCGTGATGGAACGATTGGGGCCGAACCGCTGGCGGGTGGGCGGAACGTTGCGGGTGGATAATTTCCGCCGGGAATGCCCGCAACTGCGGGACGTGCCGCAAGTGGAAACGATGGCCGGCCTGGTGCTGAATCAGCTCGAAGTGGTGCCGGCGACCGGGGAATCGGTCACCATTGACGGCCTGCGCCTGACCGTGCAGGCGGCGGATGAACGGCGCATTCGCGAGTTGCTGGTGGAAACGGTGAAAAAACGCTAGGCCATGACAGACCGCGATACATTAATGCTGTTGATGGTGCTGGGATGCATCGGATTGTCGTTCCTGTTTTCGGGCATGGAGACGGCCGTGATGGCCTTGAACCGGTTCCGTATCCGGCAACGGATGAGGGCGGGGGACCGGCGGGCGGCGGTGTTGCATGGATTTCTGGAACAGCCGGAGAACTTTCTCTGGACGATTCTGGTCGGAAACACGGTGGTGAACTTCATTATTTTCAGCCTCGGCTCCATCCAACTGTATTCGTGGCTGGGAGAACGCCCGGCCTTGTGGGCCTTGGTTTTTCTGGCGGCGGTGTCGCTTTTCTACATTGTCTGCGAATTGTCGCCCAAGACGCTTTTTCAGCGGTATCCAAACCAATTGGCGCTGGCGCTGGCGTTGCCGTTTCGATGGATTCACCGCGTGCTGGCGCCGCTGGTGGCGGTGGCGGGATGGGTTTCGGGCTGGCTGTTGCGTTGGACGGGCGGGCAGGCGTTTACCGGCCGGCTTTTTGGCAGCCGCGAGGAACTGCGTTTCATCATGCAAGAATCGGCCCCGGGTTTGACCTCGGAAGAAAAGACGATGATCAATCACGTGCTCGACCTGCCGAATTTGCGGGTGCGGCAGGTGATGATTCCAATGGCCAACGTCATCACGGCCGACGCCGGTCTGCCGTTGGAAAAAACGCTGGCGTTGTGCCGGGAACACGGGCTGACCCGCGTTTTGCTGACCGACGGCCCGGCCCGGCGCGTCAGCGGCGTGATCAACCTGGATTACGTGCTTTACCGGGAAGGATTGGACGTGACCAGGCCGGCGCGGGAATACATGCAGGAGGCGTTTTTCCTGCCGGAAGAACTTCACCTGGAAGAGGCGTTGCGGCGGATGCAACAAAGAGGAAGACGGCTGGCGGTGACGGTCGGGCCGGCTCACGGCGAGACCGGGATCATCACTTTGCGGGACATTCTCAAGGTGATTTTCGGGGAGGTGGCGTTATGAAAACCCAGGAACCAACCCGCCATGGATAGCAATTCCCTGATTGTCTCGCTGCTGCGCCTGTTCGGACTGGTGGTCATCGTCCTGGTCAACGGCTTTTTTGTGGCGGCGGAGTTTGCCTTCGTCAAATTGCGGGGCACGCAGTTGGACGAGCTGATTCTGGCCGGCGACCGTCGCGCCCGTCTGGCGCGGAACATCCTGCAGAATCTCACGTCCTATTTGAGCGCGACCCAACTGGGCATCACGATGGCGAGCCTGGGCTTGGGCTGGCTGGCGGAGCCGGTGTTCATGGCGTTGCTGGGGCGTCCGCTGGGCTGGCTGGGCGTCCAGTCGCCCCACTTGTTGCATACGATCACTTTTGCGGCCGGATTTTCCATTGCCACCTTCATGCAGATCGTTCTGGGCGAATTAGGCCCGAAATGGTTCGCCATCCAGAAGGCGCTGCCGACCGCTTTGCGGGTGGCGCGTCCGCTGCACTGGTTTTTCCGGGCGTCTTACCCGTTCAACTGGCTGCTGAATCAATCCGCCCAATGGCTGTTGCGCCGGGTGGGGATCGAATCGTCGGGCACCTCGACATTTGTTCATTCGGAGGAGGAATTGCGTCTGATGCTGGGTCAGGAACGGCCCGGCGCCACCCGTCTGGGGCGGGACGTGATTTTAAACTCGCTCGATTTGGGCCGGCGTATCGTGCGCAATGTGATGCGTCCCCGCCAGGAAATCGCGGCGTTTGACACCGAGGCCACGGTGCAGGAGTGCTGGGATGTGGCGGAGAAAACCCGCTACTCGCGGTTTCCGCTCTGCGAGGGAGGCGACTTGGATAAAACGCTGGGCGTGGTGCATTGCAAGGATTTGTTCGCCATGCGGAACACGGCCCGGCGCGGGGCCGACTTGAAGCCGGTGGCGCGCAAATTGATTTACGTGCCGGAAACAACGCGGCTGGAAAAATTGCTGGAATTGTTTCTGGCCCGGAAAATTCATTTTGCCATTGTGGTTGATGAATACGGCGGCACGACGGGGGCGGTCACGCTGGAAAATATTCTGGAGGCATTGGTCGGGCCGATTCAGGACGAATTTGACCAGGAAAAGCCGTTGTTGCTGCGGCGGGACGAAAATACCTGGGATTTGGACGGCGCGCTGCCGGTGCATGAACTGGCGGAAGTCGTCGGCCAAAACCTGTCGGACGACGGCATGGTTACGACGAGCGGATGGGTCACGCAGCGGCTCGGCGGATTTCCCAAAACAGGCGATACCCTCCCATTGGGCAGCCACGAACTGCGCGTCGAGGCCACCACCGGGATGCGTATTTCGCGCCTGAGGTTAACGCGTCATCCCAACCCGCCCCCGGCGTGATTCCAGAGCTTCCGGGGCGTCATTTCCGTCTTTTGTTGCATAATTGTCGCTTTTTTGACGCTTTTTTCAAAAAATTGCTTGCAATAAGGCGTCTTTTATGAGAAAAATACACTTTCAGCATGAGAAAAGAGTCCGTGAATAACTATTTTAAAATTGAGCGTTCTGACGCTGTTCGTGGCTGCGGCGACAGGCATTTTCTCGCAAAAATGCCGTCGAGGGCCGCCGGGTTGTCGTCTCCATAAATCAAACTCTAAAGAAATTGTAAAAAAAACTATGAAATCTCCAAAATTGCAGCACTTTAGCTGTATGGAAGGCGGGTTGGCCCTCACGCTGGTCGTGAGCAAGAATCCAAATGAGAAATGCCAATTTTTTAGAGTTTAGAACTACCACTAATCGTCTTATGCGTTTCACTAGTAAGAGCCATAGATTTGCTTTCACCCTGATTGAACTTTTGGTCGTGATTGCCATTATCGCGATTTTGGCGTCCCTCCTTCTCCCGGCTTTGGCGAACGCCAAAATCCAGGCGCAAAAAACCAAGTGCATGAGCAACCTGAAACAGGTCGGATTGGCTTGGGCCATGTACAACGTGGATAATAAAGGTACTATTGTGACAAGTTTCCCCACCACCTTTACCGGGGCGAATCCCATAAATGCGGGGGCGAGCGGCACGCAGAGTTTGGCCTGCTGGTGCCCTGGGTATGTGGGCGGTGCGGATCAGATATCAGACAAATATGGGGATTTCAATCAAGCAACTACAGATTCTTCCTACGGTTCGGCCCCGTACTTTGATCGGAATTCATTGCAGGCGTGGCAGAGTGGCGCTTTATACCCATATGCGAAATCGCCGAATTTGCTCCAGTGTCCGGCAGACCCGCGGACGATTCAACACACCAACGTTTGGCGCAGTTATTCCATGAACGCGGCCATGGATGGCTTGGGGGTATTGGCCAACGGTAATCCGGCCCCCTGGCACGATACCGCCGGTCTGTTCACGTATTACACGAAGGATACGCAAATGCGCCGGCCCTCGAATTTGTGGTTGTTGATAGATGAAGACCCTCACAGCATTAACGACGGCATGTTTCTTTGTGACGTCTCTGGAAGCGATTTTTATGATTGCCCGTCACGCTACCACGACAAAGCGTATGGCTGGAATTTCTGCGACGGACATGCGGCCATTCAAAAAATTTACAATTCGAAGACGCTGGCTTGGTTGCAGAACGCCGCCACGACCACAACCCCCTGCCTCGGTAATGTTGATTGGACCAATCTGATGACTCACACTTCCGATCCGGTCAACGGCGTATATAAATGGTGAGCCGTCAGCGGCTGAACTGCCGCTGGCGTGGCGTTTGTTTTTTTGACAATTTGCTTGCATTGCAACGTCATTTATTGGACATCCGTCGTGTCCAGTAGTTTAAGAGGATCAACAGTAGTTGACTGCTAACGTTAAAATCCTGTTACAAAAACTATGAAAACCCGCCCAAAAACCCCAGAAACCCCCCAGTCATTCTCCCGTCTCAACCCTTCAAAATATTTAGCCGCTTGCTTCGGGCTTGCTTGCGCCCTTTTTGCCTCAAATACGAAGGCGGCGGTTTTGTATTTTGACCCCACTGGCACGACCGCCCCGGTCAGTGGCAGCACCTACACTTGGGATACCGTTACCACCGGATGGGCGACAACCCACACCCTGACTGCCACTCCCATTGTTTGGAACTCGGCCGACGCGGCTTGCTTTACCGCCTCGTCCAGCTTTTCGGGCACGATCACGGTCGATATCGCCTCCTCCGGCGTGACCTGCGCTGGAATTTATAACGGGGCGCTTACCCCGGATGGCGTCACCTTGACCATTGCCGGCCCTGGCGCATTGACTGTTAAGGCGGGTATCGATGCTTTCGACACTTACGGCAGCGACCTCGCTCCCACCACGGTAACCGCTCAAATAATCGGACCTGGAGAGATTGAAAGCGAGGGCAGCGACAGCCTTTTCCTGTATGGCAACAACACTTACAGCGGTGGAACTATCATTGAGGGTTCCGGCGGTATCAATATTAACAACAATAATTCCCTCGGTACCGGCCCCATCATCTGGGACACGGCTGCGGTGGTATTGGCTGACTTGACTGCCACCGGTCCGCTCACGCTCGCCAACGGCATGAGCACGGTCGCCGGCGATGAAATGATTGTTATCACTGCGAACACTCCAAACACCGCCATCACCTTCAGCGGCCCTTGGACTAATGCCGCCGGCGGCGTTACCCGGCTGACCACTGGCAACTCCACTTACCCTGCCAGTGCCATGACCATCAGCGGTCCTCTTTATGGCGGCCCCACCGCGAATATACTCAAGGACGGTCCTGGCCGGCTGGTTCTCAATACTGCGGACACCAACGCCGAAACGATCGTGGCCACGAACGGGGTGCTTGAAATCGGCGCCAGCGGTTCTTTTGCCGGCACCCTTGACGTCACGAATATCTCCGGGGGGCTTCAGCTCGACGCTGACACAGCCCTCACCCCGGCATGCGTTGTGAACCTTGGAAGCACGCTTGCCGCTAATGCGATCGACCTTGCCTTCACCGGCCAAGACACGGTCAAAATCCTTACTATCGGTGGAGTTATCCAAAGCCCGGGCACGTACGGATCGAGCACTTCCAGCGCGGCAAATCAACTTTCGATATTTACCGGCAATGGCGTTTTGACCGTCCCAAACACGCCTGTGATTGTGCAGCAGCCGCAATCGGCGGCAATCTTTACCAATGGCACCGCCAATTTTACCGTTGTTGCTTCCGGCGCGGCTCTCAACTATCAGTGGTACTCCAATAGCAGTATGATATTGGGCGCGAACGGTTCCACCTACACTATTTCCCCTGCGGTGACAAATGACTCGGCTACTTACTACGTGCATGTCAGCAACACTGCGGGTTCAGCCAACAGCTCAAATGTGACCCTGAACGTCGTGATTCCGGACTTTTATGCCCAGACAATTATCAGCAACAACCCGGTTTCCTATTGGCTGCTGAATGAAGCCGCCGGCTCGACTGCCTTCGACTATATCGGCACCAACAACGGGACTTATGTGAACGTGACGCTCGATCAACCGGGTTTCTCGTCCCTTGAGCCGTCCGAAACCTCCATCGGGATGCCCGCCAATTCAAGCGCCCGCGCCTACATGCAAGTGGCCAATGGCGCGCCTTTCAACGATGTCGTCGAAAACGTCAATTCCTTCACACTTGAAGCTTGGGCGTGTTTCACTAATCTTAGCGGCACCCAGCGCATTATCTCCACCTTTGATGGCGCCGACGGCTACGCTTGGGGCATTGATGGCGCCAGCGAATTGATTTTTACCCAAGACACTATCAACGACTATACGGTGTCTCTTCCGTCCGCACTGGTTGCGGGAACATGGTATCATTTCGCCATGGTGTGCGATGGGTATAATTACAACTTTTACCTCAACGGTGTTTATATCGGCCAACAGGCCATTACCACAGGCTACGCCGTCGTCGGCCCCTTTAATATTGGCGCGCATCCAACACAATATCCCTACTCGGTCGAACAAGTTCTTGGCTACGTCGCCGAAGTGGCTTTCTACAGCACCGCGCTTTCTCCCAGCACAGTGCTGGGGGATTACAATGCCCGCTATGGCATGCTTACTGCGCCCGGTAATGCCACTCCTGCTTTCACATCCACTGGCACAAGTACGGCCACCAATTATGCGACTCTGACCTCCGTTGTCCAGACCTCGGCTGCCGGCCAGGACCTGTCGTATCAATGGTTCTTCAATGGCAACCTGATATCGGGCGCAACCAGCAGCGCGCTGACGATTCCAGGCTTGACCACGGGCAATTCCGGCAGCTATTCCGTGCGTGTGAGCAATCCTATGGGCACGAACCTCAGCCCCAACGCTGTCCTCACCGTCCTTCCGATTCCGACGACTTCCACACAGCTTAACCTTACCAACGGTTTGGTGCTTCACCTTCCGTTTAATGGTAATTACAACGACATTTCCGGCCAAGAGAACAACGGCACGGCTGTCGGCTCGCCCTCGTTTGTCTCCCCGGCCGCAGTCGGACCAAAGGCGCTGGCCTATTCCAGCACCACGAGTCCTGCCAGTTATAATTATGTGTCCCTCGGCGTTGTCCCAGACCTCCAGTTTGGATCCACGACCAACTTCTCCGTCTCAATGTGGGTCCTTCAACCCGCCGGATCCTCCTTCACCAACCTGCCATTTTTCACGGACGCGACCGGTTCGACCACGACTACCACTGGCGGGTTTGCCTTCGCTCCCTATGAGGGGCCTGCCGGCACCACTCCTGGTGGCTGCCAGTGGGGAATAAGTTCCACCACTTACAACATCGCCGGTCCAAGCACGGAAGACCTGTTCACCGAGCAGACTATGATCAACGACGGTAACTGGCATAATTTGGTCTTCGTGGCCAATCGTTCGGCGAGTCTCACCCTGTATGTTGATGGCGTGGCCGTGAACAGCTCAGCCATTGAATACATCGGGGATATCGATACCACTAATGCAACCACCATTGGTCAGGATCCCACGGGCACATACGCCGTTACCGCCTCAGGCGAAATCAACGATCTGGCTGTTTGGACCCGCACTCTGTCGCAGCTTGAAGTCAGCGGTATTTATCTGGCTGGCATCAACAATGGTGTCAGTTTTGCGCCAGTGGTCACCCCGCCTCCCGCGCAACTTTTGCCCTTCTCGATCACGAACGTGGTTAGCGCGACGGGTAACGTCACTTTGACTTGGCAGTCGGTATCCAACCATACCTATTCGGTTCAAGTGGCTTCTTCACTGGCTACGAACACTGTTTGGACGACTGTTGCTTCGAACATCACGGCCACGACCGCGCTGACCAGCTATACGGCCAGCAACACCAATACCGCTGCTTACTATCAAGTCGTCGGGAAATAAGGCGGAGAATTGAATCAGTTTCAACCCGCCGCCGGAGCAATCCGGCGGCGGGCTTGTTTTGGCGCTGCTTTGGCCTTCACGGAGGCCTTGCTCAAACAGGCTTAGTAGTCCGCCTCTGAGCTGGCAGTAATGGATACCATGTTGTTACCTCCCGCGACGAGCACCTGCCCGTTGGACAGCAATGTCGCCGTATGAAAGGCGCGCGGGGTGTTGAGCAAGCCGGTCGTTGACCGTGTTCCGGAGGCGGGATTATACAACTCCGTGCTTGTGAGGTATGTGCCAGCCCCACTCATTCCGTTCTCGCCGAATTCGTTGCCAACCGTCACCGTTTCCCACGGCCAATCCTTCAGAAAACGCCGCCTCATTTCAGCTTGGCTGAGTTGTGGCGGCGGAGGCTGGCTTTGATCTTTTGCACTGTCGCCGTGCCCTCGCTTTTCAGGTAACCTTGGCCGGTTTTGGCAAACAGAGGCTCAGCCACAAAACGATCCTGAATGCGTAACGCCTCCTTCATCGCGTTGCGAAGATTTTTTTGAACCTGACTTGTCGTTGCCATGCAAGGAAAGCTAAACCAAATCGTGAACCCGGTCAACTTCCTGCCCTTCCATCTCCCGGCCTTTTTCGGGATTTTCGGGGGGTAAATTTTTTTCTTGCCGATTTCGACCCTCTACTTTCCCAATTTCGGCTTTTCCCCCAGGGCTATTTGTGGCATCCCTAGGGCATGAGCGCGTTCAATGACGAGCTGGTTTTACGTTTGAAGGGGTTGCGCGAGCAGAATCTGTATCGGGAATTGCGACGTGTTGACGCCCCCCAAACACCGCGTCTTGTGGTGGGGGGGCGGACTTACCTTAATTTCTCGTCCAACGACTACCTGGGGCTGGCCAATGATCCGCTGCTGAAAGACGCCGCCATCAAGGCGGTGCGGGAATTTGGGGCGGGGGCCGGGTCGTCGCGGCTCATCTGCGGTTCGCTGGCCCCGTATCACGAATTGGATGAAGCCCTGGCCGTGTTCAAAGGCACGCAGGCGGCCTTGTCGTTTTCTTCGGGTTACGCGACGAGCCTGGGCACGATTGGCGCGCTGCTCAATAGCAACGATGTCGTGGTTCTGGACAAGCTGATTCATGCCAGCATTATTGACGCGGCGCGGCTGTCCGGGGCCAAGGTGCGCGTTTTCGGACACAATAACCTGGATGATTTGGAGAAAATCCTGCGCTGGACCGACACCCGCAATGCCGTGCCATCCGATGTCCCGACCGACCGCAAACCGCGCACGCTCATCGTGACCGAAAGCGTGTTTTCGATGGATGGCGACCATGCGCCCTTGCGCGAGATCGTGGCGTTGAAGGAGCGATTCGGGGCCTGGCTCATGGTGGACGAGGCCCATGCCACCGGTTTATACGGAAAAATGCGGCGGGGATTGGCCGAGGAACTCGGCGTGGCGGGAAAAATCGAAGTGCAAATGGGTACCTTGGGCAAGTCGTTCGGTTCCGCCGGCGGTTACATTTGCGGGACGCGGTCACTCGTTGAATTTTTGATCAACCGCGCCCGCTCGTTTATTTTCTCAACCGCGCCCGTGCCGGCCGCCGCCGCCGCCGCCACCGCCGGGGTGCGCTTCGTGCAAAGCGCGGCCGGGGAAGTGCGTCGGAATAAATTGTGGTCGAATATCGCGGCCTTTGTCCAGGGGGACGAACAGGAACCCCATCCCGGCGGAACGGAGCAGCGTCAAAAACATGGCGCAATTATTCCGCTGATGATCGGGGATGAGAGCAAGGCGATGAAAATTGCGGACGGCTTGCGCGGACATGGAATATTTGTGCCGGCCATCCGCTATCCGACCGTGGCCCACGGCCAGGCGCGCCTGCGCCTGACCTTCAGCGCGGCGCACGAACTGGCCGATATCGCCCGCCTGCACGCGGCGCTGCAATCAGACCTGCGCTTTTAACCTTCGCCCGGATCTTGGTCTTAATTTTAGATATGTCATCATTAGCAAGTTTGGATCACAAATACCTCTGGCACCCGTTTACGCAAATGCGCGACTGGCTGGTTCGGGAGCCGGTTATCATCGTGAGCGGAAAAGGAACCGTCCTGCGCGACAGCCGGGGCAGGGAATACCTCGACGCCAATGCCTCCATCTGGGTGAATTTGCACGGCCATTGCCACCCGAAAATCAACGCGGCCATCACGAAACAACTCGGCAAGATCGCCCATTCCTCCGCGCTGGGATTTGCCAGTGAACCGGCTTCGTACCTGGGCGAAAAATTGATCCGGCTGGTCCATTTCGGCAAGGGGCCTGAATTGGAAAAGGTTTTCTACGGCGACGACGGATCGACGTCCATTGAAGCGGCGTTGAAGATGGCCTACCAATTCGCCATCCGCACCGCGCCGGGGCGGAAGCCGAAGTTTGTCTCCATCGCCGGGGCGTATCATGGCGACACCGTTGGCGCGGTCAGTGTCGGGCACATCGACCGGTTTCACCAGGCTTACGGAGGTTTGCTTTTCAAGAGCGACCAGGTTCCTTCGCCCTATTGCTATCGCTGCCCGTTCAACCGGGCCAAACCGGAACGGGCCGACGCCCGGGAATACCGCAAGTGCGACTGGGAATGTGTCGCCCGGATCGATCAAAAATTTGCCGCGCAAAAAAAGAAGGGCAACCCCTACGCGGGATTTGTTTTTGAACCCTTGATGCAGGGGTCGGCCGGCATGGTCGCCCAGCCGGAAGGCTGGCTGCGCCGCGCCGCCGCCATTGCGCGCGAACACGGCGCGCTCCTCATTGCTGACGAAGTGATGACCGGATTTGGACGAACCGGATCTCTATTTGCTTGTCACAAGGAATCCGTGCGGCCGGATTTGATGGCCTTGGCCAAAGGGCTTTCGGGCGGATACATGCCCATGGCCGCGACCCTGGCCACCCGGAAAATATTCGACGTTTTTCTGGGCCGTTACGACGAGTTCAAGACCTTTTTCCACGGACACAGTTTCGCCGCCAACCAGCTCGGGGCGGCCGCTTCGCTGGCCAGCCTGGAGATTCTGCAATCAAAACAATGCGTGGCCGCCCGCCGCATGTTGGAAAAAACCTTGCGCGCGGAATTGCGATCCCTTTGGGATTTGCCCGCCGTGGGCGACATCCGCCAGGTGGGCGTTGTGGCCGGGGTGGAGTTGGTCAAAGACTGGAAAACCAGAACCCCATACGCGCCCGGCAAGCGCGTGGGCATCCGGGTCTGCGAGGCCATGGCCCGCCGGGGGGTGCTGACCCGTCCCGTGGGCGACGTCATCGTCCTGCTGCTCCCCTACTGCGCAACGGAAGCGCAAGCGATCCGCATCGTCGCCGCCCTGCGCGAGGCGGTGGCGGAGGTTTGCCGGGGCGCCCGGTGATTTTCACTCATGACTTGGTGTAAATCTCCGCGCCTTTTTTGACAAACTCCCTGGACTTTTCGTCCATCCCTTTTTTGAGCGCGTCCTCTTCGGCCACGCCCTGTTCGGCGGCGTATTTGCGCACGTCCTCGGTGATTTTCATGCTGCAAAAATGCGGGCCGCACATGGAACAGAAATGAGCGGCCTTCGCCCCTTCCTGCGGCAGGGTCTCATCGTGAAATGAACGGGCGGTGGGCGGATCAAGCGACAGGTTGAATTGATCCTCCCAGCGAAATTCAAAACGCGCCTTGCTCAAGGCATTGTCGCGATATTGCGCGCCCGGATGGCCCTTGGCCAGATCGGCGGCGTGGGCGGCTATCTTGTAGGCGATGACGCCATCTTTGACATCTTTTTTGTCGGGCAACCCGAGATGCTCCTTGGGCGTGACGTAACAAAGCATGGCGCATCCGTACCAGCCAATCATGGCCGCGCCAATCGCGCTGGTGATGTGATCGTAGCCGGGCGCAATGTCCGTGGTCAGCGGCCCGAGGGTGTAAAAGGGCGCCTCGTGGCACCATTCCAATTGTTTGGCCATGTTCTCCTGAATCATGTGCATCGGAACGTGGCCGGGACCTTCGTTCATGACTTGAACGCCCCGCGCCCAGGCGCGTTTGGTCAGGTCGCCTTGCGTTTTGAGTTCGGCAAATTGCGCCTCGTCATTGGCATCGGCGATGGAGCCGGGACGCAATCCGTCGCCGATGGAAAAGGCGACATCGTAAGCGGCCATGATTTCGCAAATTTCATCCCAATGGGTGTAAGTGAAATTCTCCTGATGATGCGCCAGACACCATTTGGCCAGAATGGAGCCGCCGCGGCTGACAATTCCGGTGGCGCGGCGCGCCGTCATGGGAACGAAGCGCAGCAGAACGCCGGCGTGAATGGTGAAATAATCGACGCCTTGCTCGCACTGTTCGAGCAGCGCTTCGCGATAAATTTCCCAAGTCAAATCCTCCGCCTTGCCGCCGACTTTTTCCAAAGCCTGATAAATGGGCACCGTTCCGATCGGCACCGGGGAGTTGCGCAGAATCCATTCGCGCGTTTCATGAATATTTTTGCCGGTGGACAAATCCATGACCGTGTCGGCGCCCCATTTGATCGACCAGCGCATCTTTTCGACCTCCTCCTCAATGCCGGAGGCCACGGCGGAGTTGCCGATGTTGGCATTGATTTTAACCAGGAAATTCCGGCCAATAATCATCGGCTCCGATTCGGGATGATTGATGTTGTTGGGGATGATGGCGCGGCCGCGCGCCACTTCGTCGCGCACAAATTCCGGGGTGATTTCCGCCGGGATGGAGGCCCCGAACGATTGGCCCGGATGCTGGCGGCCCAAAGGCCCGGCGGTGGCTTCGCGGCCCATGTTCTCGCGAATGGCGATGAATTCCATTTCGGGCGTGATGATTCCCTGCCGGGCGTAATGCAATTGGGTGACCACCTGGCCCCCCTTGGCGCGCAACGGTTGCGGACGCGGCTGGTTGGCCGCGCCGTGGCTGGTTTTGTGGGACGAGGCGCGGACGCTGGCGCAAGCCTCCACATCGCCCCGGCGCAGAATCCACTCCCGGCGCAAGGGCGGCAATCCCTCCTGCACGTTTCCGGCAAACGATTCGTCGCCCCAGGGACCGCTGCAATCGTAGATGCGCACGGATTCGTTGGCGATGACGCGGTTGTCGTACGTCCGGGTCGGGGTCAGGCTGATTTCGCGGAAAGGCACGCGAATGTCAGGATGTTTTTTGCCGGGAACAAAGACTTTTTTGGAATTAGGCCAGGCATCGCTGCTGTGAGGCTCAAAGGTATCTTTTGTCGCGATCATAAGTCATCCGCATTATTTGACATTAAACGCGGACGGGGGAAACCCACGGATGGTTCCCTTCGCCAGCATTACCTGGATCAGGTTCAACGGGTCTTTTGCCTTGGCAAAACTCTCAGCCTTTCGGCTCCCCGCACAGGATCAACTTAATGCCAGAACCGCACCAGCGTCAAGGCGCCTTGCTCAAAGACAGGCCCGCGTGGCTTGCGGCCCGCACGGTCGATTAAACAGGCGGGGCCTGAGCAGGGGGGGGCTGGCATGGGCAAGTCCGGCGACATTGGCCATGATATTTTCGCTGACGTAGATGTGTCCGTCCAAAACGTCGAGAATGGCGTCAACAATTTCTTCCGGGTCCGGCTGCTTTATCACGTAGCCATCCCCTCCGGCGCGCAGCATTTTGGCAACATAAGGCTGCTCCTCGCTTGCGGACAGAACCAGCAACTTGGTTTCAGGATATTTTGAATGAAGCCGTTTGATCAAATCCAGCCCATCCGCGCCCGGAAGTGAAACATCCGCCAGCACAAGATCGGGCTTGAGACGGGGAATAACTCGCAGGGCCTCTTTGGCGGAACCGGCCTGACCGCAGACAGCCAAGCCGCTCTCGTTTCCGAGGATTTTCACCAACATCCCGGCATAAGCCGGGGAACCCTCCACCACAAAAACCTTCTTCAGACTCGCACTCTTTTGTCGTTTCATTTGTGGCAGACTCCAACAAGAAAAGTTCAATGGGCATGGCGCCGATTGAACTTCCCGAACCGCAGGGCAGTTTAGATTTAGGTCGCCCAAAGTCAAATTCAGATTAGCAACAGGTTCCCTGAAAACAGCTCGCGCCGGTCTCGAGACCGGCGCGAATGAAACAAGCAGCGTAGAGGAGCCTGGCGTCTCAATGATCAGACTAGGCGCCGTCTGCGCAAAGAACGCAACGTACCCGCCGCAAACGGAAACAGCAGCAACGCGCCCTGAAAGATCGTCGCACACTCAGGAACAGAGGCGGCGTTACTGACGATGCCATCCGGCGTGGCCGGAGCCAGCGTCACAACCCCGCTCGCGTTGAGACCGTTATTGGCGTATATCGTATAGAATTCCGTGGCAGAGGGATATCCAAACAGATTGACTTCCAATCCGTTGCTGCCGGTGAACAACAGCCCAGCCAAGTCGAGGCAGGGGACTGAGGGGGATGCGCCGTTGTCGTAGTAGAAATAATCAGTGGGCGAGTAAGCGGCGCCGCTGATGGGACTGTCGGGAAACAATGAATAGGTGCCGGCCAAAGGACCGGACGCAATTTGGAATGTGCCGGAGTTCACGCTGTAAACCCCGCTGTCGGCGCCGGTCTCGGTGGCATAAAACTCTCCGCTGCCGAGGTTGCCGCCGCCGTTAAAGGTAATGTTGAATAGCGAAGCGCGGGCTTGGGCCGTAACAAATAACAAGGACGCTGCCACTGCCAACCCCTGCATCACTTTCCCCGCTGATTTTAAAGTCTTCATACAATATTTATGTTGCCGTGCCGGCAAATCCCGACTCTGATTACGCGTGCCGTATGTGATTAAGCCTGAATCTGTAAATCTTTTCTATGGGGTTTTAGGACATTGTTGACCATAATTGAGACATGTCATTCCATATTTGAGGCACACTTTTAAGATGTTGTGAATTTGGAACATCCAACGATTGAGGAGCGAGAGTGCCGGAAAAACTGGCTTTTGGGCTTGTTGTTGGCCGTTGTGGTGGCCGTCGCCTATCTGCCCGTCTGGCATGCCGGCTTCATTTGGGACGACGACCGCCATATTACGCGGCCGGAACTCCAGACCACACACGGTTTGGTTCGCATTTGGACGGAACTCGGCGCCACCCAGCAGTACTATCCGCTCGTTCACAGTGTTTTTTGGGTGGAACACAAACTTTGGGGCGAATCGCCGCTGGGTTACCATTTGGTCAACGTTGTCCTCCACCTGTTCTCGGCTTTGCTGCTGGCGACTTTGTTGCGGCGCCTGAAAATACCCGGAGCGTGGCTGGCGGCCGCTCTTTTTGCCCTGCACCCGGTGGAGGTGGAATCGGTGGCTTGGGTTTCAGAACTGAAGAATACGCTGTCAGGATTGTTCTACTTGCTGGCGGCGTTGGCCTATCTGGGATTTGATCAAAAGCGGAATTGGAAAAATTATGCCGCCGCCTTTGCCTTGTTTGGGTTTGGGCTGATGTCCAAGACGGTCGTGGCCAGTCTGCCCGCGGGTTTGCTGGTTGTCTTTTGGTGGCAACGCGGAAAGTTGTCGTGGAAGCGCGACGTGCTGCCGCTGCTGCCGTTTTTCGTGGCCGGCCTTGCCGCCGGGTTGCTGACGGCGTGGGTGGAACGAAAACTCATTCACGCGGAGGGCGCGGAATTTGATTTTTCCATTATCGGGCGAAGTCTCATTGCGGGCCGCGCGATCTGGTTTTACCTGGGCAAACTGGCCTGGCCGGCGGATTTGAGTTTTATTTATGCGCGCTGGCGGGTCAACCCGGTTGTCTGGTGGCAGTATGTTTATCCGGCGGCGGCCTTGTTGTTGTTCGGCGCGCTGGCGGGATTGAGATCGCGCTGGCGCGGGCCGCTGGCTGCGTTTCTTTTTTTCGGCGGGACACTCTTTCCGGCGCTGGGCTTTTTCAATGTGTACCCGTTCCGCTATTCATTTGTGGCGGACCACTTCCAATACCTTGCCGGCATCGGCCCGCTGACCCTGGCGGCGGCCGGGATTGCGATTGCGACCCGTCCCCTGAAAATGGGGAAGTGGGTTTTGGGCGCCGTGCTTTTATTGCTCTACGCGGGATTGACGTTGTTTCAGTGCGGGTTTTACTCGGATGCGGAAACGCTGTGGCGTGCCACGTTCAAGCGTGATCCGGAGAGCATTATCGCGCGAAACAATCTGGCATCCGCCTTGTTGGTTAAGAATGAATTGGGCGAGGCCGTTTCACTTTGCCAATCCGTGCTGGCAGAGCATCCGGACAACGCGACCGCCAAATTCAATCTTGGCTTTGCCATGCTCAAGGAAGGGCGTTTGGACGAGGCGTTCGCGTGTTTCCAAAGGGCGCTGGTTTTGCAGCCCAATTCGCCCATGGCCGATTATCATCTGGGCGAGATTTCGCTGAAAAGGGGCCAATTCGAAGTCGCCGTTCTTTATTTTGATAAAGTGATTGAACTGCAACCGGACTCGTCCGAGGGTTATTGCAACCTCGGCTACGCCCTCCTGCAAAACGGACGCCGGCCCGAAGCGGCCGCCGCCTATGAACAGGCGCTCGCCCTTAACCCCCGCTACGCCCTGGCCCATAACGATCTGGGCAACATACTTTTGCAATCAGGCCGGGCCGGCGAAGCGATGGTTCATTTTACGCAGGCGGCGGAAATCCTGCCGGATTTTGCCGAGGCTCATTTCAACATGGCCGGAATTTACCAGACGCGCGGCCAGCTTGACGCCGCCGTCAGTCAATATGAAATAGCACTCAAGCTCCGGCCTGATTTGGCCGGGGCGCACTTCAAGCTGGGCATGATATTCGTCCAACAAGGCCGTCTGGCCGAAGCCGTTTCCCAGTATGACGCGGCTTTGAAAATCCAGCCGGACTTGGCGGGCGCATGCAACAATCTGGCCTGGCTGCTGGCCACCGCGTCGGATCCGGCCCTTCGCAACGGTCCCAGAGCCGTGGAATTGGCCCGGCGCGCCATGCGACTCACCCGTGGCAAAAACCCGGTGGTGTGCGCGACCATGGCCGCCGCTTGCGCCGAGTCCGGCCAGTTCAACGAAGCGGTCAAGGCGATTGACCAGGCCTTGGCGATTGCGTCAAACAACGTTTCCCTGGCCGGCGCGCTGCAAAAGCAAAAGTCGCTTTATCAGGCCGGGTCTCCCTTCCGCGAGCCTGGCGCAAAAATAAGCGGTCCGCCCTGACCAAGGAGCCGTCAGGAAACTGCAAATGTGATTTCTTGACGGCTCCCCACTTCATCAAACGCGCGATTGGGCTTTGATTTTTACGGGAAGATACGGTTTATTCCGTGGATCGTATGACAATGCTTCCTCGTCGATCATTTCTTAAACAACTGGGTTTGGGCGCGGCCGGCTTGGGGCTGGCTTCTTCCTGGCCGGCCTGCGGCATCGGGCGCGGCGTGACGGAAGGGCGACTGCTGCGCGCAACGCCGGAAGAACAGGGCGTTTCGTCGCAGGGCATTCTGGCATTTCTCCAAGCCATTGAAACGAGCGGGCACGAGTTTCACAGTTTCATGCTCGTCCGGCACGGGCGGGTGGTGGCGGAAGGTTGGTGGACGCCTTACCGGGCCAAAGCCAATCACATGCTCTATTCCTTGAGCAAAAGTTTCACCTCCACCGCCGTCGGTTTCGCCGTGACGGAAGGCTGTCTCAGCGTGGAGGCTTCCGTCACCTCGTTTTTCCCGGACGATTTGCCCGCGGAGGTGAGCGGCAACCTGTCGGCTCTGCGCGTGAAACATTTGTTGACAATGTCTGTCGGACAAGCGGCGGATTCGATGCCAAGCCTCCGCGACCGGGAAAACTGGGTGCGGGCGTTTCTGGCGCGGCCGGTCGTCCATCCGCCCGGGAGCAGGTTCCTTTACAACAGCGGGGCCAGTTACATGCTCTCGGCCATCGTGCAAAAAGTTTCGGGCCGGAAAGTGATTGACTACCTGCGACCGCGGCTTTTTGACCCGTTGGGGATTGAAGACATGACATGGGAGACCTGTCCGCGCGGCATCAACACCGGCGGTTGGGGCCTGGGCGTGAAGACCGAGGCTCTGGCCAAATTCGGCCAATTCTATTTACAAGAAGGCGTTTGGAACGGACGTCAAATACTGCCCGCGGCGTGGGTGAGGGAGGCCACGACTTTCAAAATCCAGCAATCGCCCGCGGCGGGGGTGAGTTTGGAAAAGGCCAGACTGACCAGCGATTGGGTGCAGGGCTATTGCTACCAATTCTGGCGCTGCCGGCACAATGCCTTTCGCGGCGACGGCGCGTTCGGACAATACGTCATCGTCATGCCGGAGCAGGATGCCGTGGTGGCAATCACCTGCGAAACCGGCAACATGCAGGACGAATTGAATCTGGTCTGGGAACACCTTTTGCCGGCCATGCAGCCCGGCCCATTGCCGGCGGATGGGACGGCGCAGTCGTTGCTCCGGCGAAAATTGGCGTCCCTCGCCTTGCCGCTGCCCCCGGCAACGCCCCCGCCGCCCGTGGCCGCGCGCGTATCCGGGAAACGGTTCCAAACCGAAACCAATCCCGCGGGCGTGCAAAGCGTCTCGTTCCATTTTCGGTCCGGCGCCTGTCTTTTCACCTTGAAGGATGCCGCCGGCGAATACCCGCTGACCTGCGGATTGGGGAAATGGGTCGAGGGCCGGTCCAACATGCCGGGCATCCCGCCAAAAATCACGGTGGGCGATTTGCGGCCCTGCAAAGTGGCCGCCTGCGGCGAATGGCAGGACGAGAACACCTTTGTCATGACCTGGCGTTTTTACGAGACGCCGCATTCCGACAGGGTTGCATGTCATTTTGACGGCGACAAAGTGCGGGTTGAATTCACAGACAGCATCGCGCTAAAAGGATCGAAGCACCCGCTGCCCTATAACACCCTGCAAGGGAGCCTGGCGGCCTGAAAAGGCGCGTCAGGTTGCAGATCAAAAATTCATATCGCGGCGGCGGAACTCTCGAAAAATGCCAACTGTTCCATTTCTTCCGCTTTTGGCTGGAGTGTGTGAACCGGGAAATTGGTGATTAGCGCCTCAATCATGGGATGCCGCAGGTTTTCGGACGAGCCGACGTGATAAAAGTGCTCCCGCAACGAAACATGGAATCGAGGGTCGTTCCAATTCTGTTCTATGAGCGTGTTTTTTCTGAATTCGTTGCTGTGCCACGTCGAAAGTATAAAGCCGCACGGCAACTGTTTGAGAAGACGAGCCAGGTCGATTTCGTCCGCCTCGGACCATGAGTTGAAGTAGTCAACATGACGGCCCGCGTATGGCGGGTCGGCGTAAATCAAGTCATCCGGCCGTGCTGATTCCAGCGTTTGCCTGAAGTCTGCCGGGGCAAACGTCCAATCGCAGGAGGAAATAACCTCCGAGATTCTCCGGATTTGATTTACAATTTTCGTCACGTAAGCCTGCGCGAATCGCTCCGGCTTATGGCCATACGGCACATTGAATTTCCCGGAACGATTGAATCGCATCACTCCGTTGAAGCAGGAACGGTTCAGGAAAAGAAAATCCAGGGAGGTTGGACAGGTGTTGAAACGTTCACGGACCTTATAATAGTAAGGCTCGCCTTCCTTTCGCAGTTTATCCCCCTCTTCCACAAGGAAAGATTTGGCTGTGGCAACTGTCAGTCTCCCGCTTTGAATCGCTTGATAGAGGCGGATGATATGGATATTCGAATCACTGAGGAGCGCTTTTTTTGGCTGGACGTTAAGCGCAACAACGCCGGAGCCGCAAAAGGGTTCCACCCAGCGATTAAAATTCCGGGTCGCGGCAACCGCGCTTATTTCGCCAACCAGCTTGGTTTTGATGCCCTGACACTTGAGCGGGGGAACGAGCGGCGGCTGGGTCATTCGCTTTCCTCCCCGGCGTTCCCGGTTTCGCCCTTCGCCTGTTCGTCAATTTCTTTTTTGTGCGCCCGAAGAACGTCAACTCCGCGTTCTTTGTATTCGAGATAAGTTTTCAGGTTTGTGCATGGCCGTTTTTCAGACCGGGCCATATCCTTCGTCAAATAAAACATCCAGTAGTCGTCATAAATCTTCTCCCCCAAAGGCGCGAACGGCCCCGTCCCGTTCGCAAGCTGGTCGATTTTCACCACCGAGCCGATGTTTTTGGTATTGCCACTCCCAGGCCGGGAGGATGCAATCCGATATTTCGGCTGCGCGAAAAACTGAAACTGTTTGATGACGGACGGAATTTTCGAAAGATCGTCAAGGACGAATGATTTGCGTTCGTCGGCAACACCGTCACATTTGGAATAGATGATGCCTAAAACAAAGTGGCCCGCATATTGGCCATAGGGGGTAGAGGATGTTTTTATTGCTGTCTCGTTTTCTGAAATAACCTGTGAAGGCGCCGAGGGTCATGCCGTTCACTTCTGTTTTGCTGGTTCGATATGTGCTCTTGATGTCCACTGCAAATTTTTGGTCTGTTTTCTCATCAATGAATGTTAAATCAGGATAAAAATTCTGCTGCGGGCACAATTCGATCTTGAGTCCGTGTTTCTTTCCAAATTCAACGAACATGGGGAAAAGGGGCAGTTCGAGAACTTTTGAAACTATTTTCGTGTCCACCGAAATGGTGTAGATGCGGCGGGACACGTCGATAAACCCCTTAACGATCCATTCGCCTTCATTTGTGGCAACGGCTTGCGCAAACGATTCCGCGTGCGATTGGAGCCGCTGCAGGAATTCACCGGTTGTCATGCGTTCGCGTTTCGGTGTTTTCAAATATACCCAGTGATTCGTCGCTCTTGAGGTAACAACTACCGCTTTTTCAGGATGTTTGAAAGCGAATATTGATGTCCCTGCAATGAAACCAAAATAAAAACTAAATCAATATTTTACTTGCTTTCAAGCGAGCCTTTTGCATACTGCCCGCAGCAGAAACGGAAAGCCAGAACTGTCAGCTTCATAATAAAACTATGAGGACGTTTATTGGATATTGGCTGACTATGGGGGCCAGCCTTTGCACTGCTGCAAATATCGTCGCCTCCGCCTCCCAAATAACCTTCACTGATCAATGGCATGATACGTTGACAGGCAATTCGGCCAACGGATATGGCGCCAGCACAACCGGATCGTTCAGCGCTTCGGTCTCCCTGCCCTTGGACGGGGTTGACCTCAGCAAGGCTGACTCAGGCACACAGTTCTCCCTCAACATCGGCCCTGCGGGAGGCGCAGCGCAAATTATCTCCGGTACATTGGGGGACGCGGAGAATTATGCCGCCGGTGCAATCCGCGCGAAGTTTCCAATCCTGGACCCAAACACGTCCGCCAGCATTGGAACCGTGACCGTCAGTTGGACGGCAACCACGATCACTGTCACCGGTTCGGCCTCTGAGGACATTTTGGGTGAGGAGGCACAGTTTTCCTCCGAATCGGATGACTCCCCCACCAACTACACATTGAACAGCACAATCACCGGCGTCCTTTATGAGGTGAGTGTGACACTGGATGCCTCGGACAATGGTGGCGGGACATTCCACTATGATAATGCGTCCATACCGGTTACAGGGAAAGATACGGAGAGCGACCCCAACCCGGACGGAAACGGCCCCTACCCGCTGGAATCCGGTTCTGTCACAGGCACGGGTGTTTTCACTCCTCCGACTCTCACGATCACGTCCCCGGCTCCGGACTTCAAGATTTACAACCTGAATTCCGTCATTGAACTGGAAGGCCGGGCCAGCGACAGCACGGGCCTTACCAACGTCGAGTACTATGTCAACGGCGACATCAATACTTTGACGGAGACCGACCAGTTCCCCGGGGACTCGCCGACCAACTCGGTTGCGTGGACGGCTTCTGTGGATTTTAGCCTGGTTGGCCAGGTCGGCTCCAATGTTGTGACCGTTGTTGCGACCGATTCCGAGGGCAATGAGGCTGAAGTCTCGCGCACGTTTGTTTGGATCCAGACGAATTCCGCGATTCTGACGATCAGCCCAACCGCTGCCGGGAAAGTCAAAGGCATCACGAACGGCCAAGTGTTGCAAATTGGCAAAAGCTATTCCGTGACCGCCACGCCTGCGGGCAAGGATTGGATTTTCTCGGATTGGACCGATGTCTCCAACGACATTATTTCCTCCAACGTGACATTCCAGTATGTTGACACAGATGGGACGTTGACAGCCAATTTTGTGCCCAATCCGTTCACCAACGCCGATCTCGCGGGAACGTATAGAGCCTTGTATTATGACACCAACGACGAATCGGTGGTGCGTGACGACGGGTACATGATCGTCACGGTCACCGGCACCGGCGCCTTCACCGGCCAGATCTACAATGCCGACTACAGCAAGACCACGGGTTCACTTTCCGGACAACTGTCGGAGGCGCCTGACGGCTCCTTTGCGACAGCGACCCCGCCGTTGGTTTTATTCGGGAGGCACGACTATTTGCAGGTCAACCTGCGAATCGCCACCGATCCCGTTTTGACGGACCCCGGTGCCGGATCTATGACAGGCTTTGTGAACTCTTTCGACAACGCAGCGGCAACCAATGTGACGGATTCAGCGCAAATCATGGGGAAACTTTCTATTTACAACACTAACATCGTTGCCGGACCGTACAATATCGTCATCGCACCCGTTTCCATCGATCCCTCCCAAGGCCCCGGTGGATACAGCTACGGCACCGCCACCGTGAGCAAAAAAGGCACCGTCGCCGTGGTTCTCCACCTGGCAGACGACGCTTCCCCGACGATTTCATTCTCCAGTGCCCTGGCGCAAGACGGCAGTTGCCCGATTTACGCCGCTCTCTACGGCGGCAACGCTGCCCTGCTTGGCTGGATGCGGTTCGCCACCGATGGCTCCGGCAGCATGTCTCCTGCAACCATCACTTGGTTTACTGAAACCTACGACAACACCATACTCCCTCACGGCATTGCATTCAGCGGACAGCCGCTTTTATCCGGCGGTCTTTACCTGCCGCCCAAGGCGGGCACTAACCTCTTTGGAGAGGGTCAGACGGCCCTGACGTTTGAGATTGATCCGGGGTATTCCTCCTCTCTGAGCCTCCCCAACGAAATCGACGTTCCTGTCACTTTTAGTCCAGCCAAGAACACATTTAGCGATGCGGACAAAGTGAGTATCACTCTGACTGCAACCACCGGAGCGCTTACCGGAACGTTCTATCCGGCGGCCAGCAAAAGCTCGATCACCTATCATGGCGTGGTAGTGGATGGGGCCGGCTATGGATTTTACACGGACAAAGCCAACAGTGAAACCGGTCCGATTTGGCTCGGTGTCCATCCTTAGAGTGACTCTGCTGGCGGGACGCGTCACCACTATGAAGATGGGAAAAGCCGCAAACTGATTAAAATCGCGACAGGGGCGGAAGGGCGGTCTTGTCGCGGCGGCGGGGTTGGGGTAGCTTGGGCCGGCATGAAATTTGGCGTGACGTTTCGATTGGCGGCGTTCGGCGTGGCGGTCGGCGTCATGGGTGTTCTGATCGTGCTGATCACGCTTGCCTCGCAGCATGAGGCGGAGGAGCTTCGCTCGCGCCTGAACACGGTGGATTCGGAAAGTTTTGGCATTGCGGGGCAATTCAAAGATCGTTTGCGGGAGCTGAACACGCTGCGTCTGCGCACGGTGATCGACCACGACGACCCGGCCGTCTGGGATCAATTTCTCAAAGGCAGCCAGGTCCTGAGTCTCTGGCTGGGGCAGCAGGCGCCCAAGTTGACGACGGAGCATGAAAAGAGCGTGTTGGCCCAGGTGACCGCCGCTTTTGGCGATTACCTGACATCAACCCGGGCCATGCGCGCGATGCCGCCCCTTACCGGCGAACACGCGGAGGAGTTGGAGGAATTCAACTTCCGGCTGAAATCCCAAAAACTGTTTGATCTCGGCCAGAAACTGGCCATGGCCCATTACGATTCGCGCAACCAATTGCTGCGGCACGCCAACCAAACGCTGACCCGGCTGCGCGAATTGATGCTCGGATTGCTTGCGCTGTTGTTCGTGTTCGGTGTGGCGCTGGCGGCGCTGGCCTATCGCGATTTGATTGTTCCGCTCCGGGTCAAGCTGGTCGAAAGCCAGTCGTTGGTGGAGCGCAACGAAAAGCTGGCGTCGCTCGGTTTGCTGGCGGCGGGGGTGGCGCATGAAGTGAGGAATCCGTTGACGGCGATCAAGGCGGCGGTGTTCATGCAGCAAAAGAAATTTCATCCCGGCACGCCGGAGTACGCGGATGTGGAGCTGGTGCAGCGGGAAATTTTGCGCCTGGAACGGATCGTGACGGATTTCCTGCAATTCGCCCGCCCGGCCGAGCCGGAACTGACCCTGATCCCGGCTGGCGCGCCGCTCAAGGAAACGCAGGCGTTTCTCGCCCCGGAATTGGCCCGGTCCAACATCCGCCTGGTGGTGGAAGAGTCCGCCCCGGCGCAAATCCAGGCCGATGCCGAGCAAATCAAGCAGGTCTTAATCAACCTGGTGCAGAACGCGGCGGACAGCATCGGGCGGGATGGCGTCATCACGTTGCGGGCGCGGGCGGATAAAAAACACCTGGCCGGCCGCGAAAGGAATGTCGTCGTCCTGGAAGTTTCCGACACGGGCAAGGGCATTCCGGCGGACGTGGAGAAGCGGCTGTTCGATCCGTTCTTCACCACCAAGAGCACCGGAACGGGCCTGGGTCTTTCGATTGCGGCCTGCCTCGTGCAAAAGCACGGCGGCGCGTTGCAATACCAAACGCAGATGCACCGCGGCACTACCTTTGGCATCGTTTTGCCGGAGGCCGGACGATGAGCAGCGGCGCGAAAATATTGTTGATTGAGGATGACGCCGGCATCAGCGACACCCTGCAGCGCGTGCTGGCCGGCGAAGGCCATGACGTGGCGGTGGAAAAGCGGGGGGATGACGGATTGGCGCGGGCCGCGTCCGGCTCGTTCAACCTCGTCATCACGGATTTGCGGCTGCCCGGTCTGACCGGGCTGGAATTGATCCGCCGTCTGCGCTCCGTCCAGCCGCGTCTGCCCATCATATTGACCACGGCGTTTGGCACGACCGACATTGCGATTGAGGCGACCAAGCTGGGGGCTTTCGATTATTTGCTCAAACCGTTCCACATGCCGCAGTTGCTGGAATTGGTCCAGAAGGCGGCGCGGAGCAACCGGCTGATGAGCGAGCCGGTGGCGTTGGGGGAGGCGGGGACGGCGCCCGATGCCCTGGTGGGCCGATGCCAGGCGATGCAGGATATTTACAAGGAAATCGGGCGGGTCGCCTCCAAGCCGGTCGGCGTGTTGATCCGGGGAGAGACAGGCACGGGCAAGGAATTGATCGCGCGCGCCATTTACCAGCACAGCGACCGGGCGAACGCGCCGTTCATTGCGGTCAATTGCGCGGCCATACCGGAAACCTTGCTGGAAAGCGAACTGTTCGGCCACGAACGGGGCGCGTTTACGGGCGCGGTGGCGCGGCGCATCGGGCGGTTTGAACAGGCGGGCAACGGCACGATATTCCTGGACGAGATCGGGGACATGACCGCGGGCACGCAGGTGAAACTGGTGCGGGTGCTCCAGGAGAAATGCCTGCAACGCCTGGGTGGCAAGGAAGATATTCCCATCGACGCGCGCGTGATTGCCGCGACCCATCGGGACCTGGAAACGGCGTTGCGCGAGAAGCAATTTCGCGAGGACTTGTATTACCGGCTCAACGTGGTTGTCATCTCCCTGCCGCCACTGCGGCAGCGGCGCGAGGACATCCCGGAACTGGCGCGTTATTTCCTGCGCAAACACGGCCCCGCCTTGGGCAGCGACGCCCCGTCCATTCATTCCGAGGCCATTGAATTCCTGCAAGGCCAGACCTGGCCGGGAAATGTGCGCGAGTTGGAAAACGTCATGCGCAAGGCGCTGTTGCTCGCCCAAAATTATACCATCAATCTCGATCATGTCCGGGTCGCGCTGCAGAAGGGCGGCGGGCCGGCCTGCTCCTCCGCCCAGTCATTGGGCGGGTATGTGGACGAACTGCTGGCGGCGGCGCGGCGCGGGGAACTGTCGGACGCGCACGCGCGGCTGCTGGAGGAAGCGGAGCGGGAGTTGTTTGCTCGCGCCATCGCCCAGGCGCAGGGCAACCAGGCGAAGGCGGCGCGGTGGCTGGGTGTGACGCGGGTGACGATGAAAGCGAAGCTGGAGCGGTTCGGACTGCACCCGGGGGACGGGACGGCTTC
>CAZLEE010000028.1:0-30213 GCA_964558455.1 uncultured Verrucomicrobiota bacterium
CTCACCAAGCACTACCCATTGAGTAAGGTTGCGTCAATAGGATAGCCAGACGGCGGCAATATCGTTTCCGCATATGGGTGTCTTCCAGAAATTTTTCGGGGGAAATAGGACAGGCAGTCTTCCCGGCGGTGACGGCTGGACTGCACGCATGGGATGGCGACATGTCACCTATATTGAAGGGCGGAGATCGCTGTCATTTCAAATCGAGCCGATGGCCGTTGGTGCGGACGTGGTTTATATCCCTAACGCCCAGGCATGGCTGCGGTTTGCTCCGTCGTGGGCAAGTGCATGCGCCAGCAAGATTCTCGACCGTTTGAAGTCCATCGCGTGGACGCGTGAGCTTGAATGGTCAGAGAGGGTTGACTCATCCTTTCTGACAAGTGACGCACCGGTTCCGGGTTCTTTGGAGTCCACGCCAGGAGGTCTGCAGCTTGAAGCCCGGCGGCTTTTCCATCCTGGCAGCACCCTGACGCATGCACAGGCACATGAGGTCTGGCACATGGCTGCACGGCGATTTGCCGAAGCTGCTCGCGGACGGGTGACCATTTTCGCCAGCGGAGTTAATCCGAGGACTGTCTTTGGCGCGGTTGAGTTGCCGGCGCTCAGGGCAAACCCAAACGTCATCCTGGATTTTAAGTAATTGAAGAGCCGATGATTGCGCACAGCTCAAGCCGCCTGAGCAACTCTTGGCTGCTTCGTTCTGGCCGCGAACCAAGCCGCTGGGGTGAAATCTTTGATCTGGGTGATCTTGGCAGCGGGCAGGCGCGTGAATAAATCCTTGAGGTAATCGAACGGGTTGATGCCATGACGTCGGCAACTGCCCAACAGCGTATAGATAACAGCGCTGCGTTCGCCGGCTTCGGGATGCCCTATAAACAAAAAATTCTTTTTGCCCAGCGCCGATGGCCTGATGGAGTTTTCCACGAAGTTCGAATCTATCTCCAGGACTCCGTCGTCCACGAAACGCGTCAACGCTTCCCAGCGTTTGAGGGCGTAGTCAATGGCCCCGCCCAGCAAACCTTCGGGTAAAGTGCGGCGGCGCACCAACTCCATGGCCCGGCGCAATCGCTCCAGCACTGGTCGGCTCTGCCAGGCCCGCACTGCCGAGCGCAGTTTCGGTCCCGCTTTTTTGTCGCGGAGATATTTTTCCGTGGCGTAGAGCAGTCCGATTTGCCGAACGAACCACGCCGCCAGTTTGCTTTCCGCCAACGCCTCATGGAAACCCCTCCGGCAATGAGCCCAGCACCCGGCCAAGGTTAGTTCTCCGTGGCGTTGTTTGGCCAGCGACTCATACACGCCATAGCCGTCTGTCTGAAGTCGGCCTTTGAAGTTTTTCAAGAACTCCTCCGGCCCTTCCCGCGACGGGGTCAGGCGCCATTCAAAATAAACATCGCCGCCGGGCCGACTATAAACCCATAGCCAGCCTTTTTGACTTTGTCCTTTGACGTCCGGGTCCAGGTAGCGGATCGGCGTCTCGTCGGCTTGCAGGTAACTGCCTTTTTGCAAATCCTCCCGGATGACGCGGTAAACCGGCTTGAGCAACTCAGCCGCCTGTTTGACCCAATCACCCATGGTTTTGCGGCTCAACTCCACGCCGAACTGCTGCCGGAACTTTTTCTCCTGGCGAAAGAGCGGCTGATGATACTCGTATTTGTTGACTAGAATCTCCGCCAAGAGCCCCGGTCCCGCCATGCCTTGCGCGATAGGCTGCGGCGGCAAAGGAGCGATGGCGAAGATCTCCGCTTTGACGTAGCGGGGCCGAATGAAAATGCGCTTGATAATCTTGGGCGCGATCCATTCCAGTTGGCTGGTGCGCTCTTCGCTGATTTGCTTCCAACCCTCCGGCTGCGCTTTGACTTCTTCTGGCTGGATCACGATCTCTTGCGTCTCCAACCGATCCTCGGCCAGGACGCGGCGGGCTGGATGGCTTTGGCCGTGGCGCGGCGCTGCGGCGGCTTTGGGTTCCGGCGCCGGCATCTCCACCACGCCGGGCAGTCCTTGCAGCAAGAGCTCCATCTGGCGCTGATCTAATCCCTCGTTGTGGCGGCCGCCGAAGTAGTGGCGGATAAACTGGTCCAGCCTCTGGCGCAGAAGCCGGTTCTCTTTCTTGAGTTGGTCGTTTTCCTCCCGGAGGCGATGGTTCTCTTCCTTGATCTGCGCGTTCTCCCTTTCCAGCAACGACACGCGCGCGCTCAGTTCCTCGAACTTTTGCAGCAGCGCCTCAAACGTCATGCAGACTCTGACGCCTCCGCCAAGATTTTGTTCAATCAACTATACGGTAAGCTTGTTCTTTACTCATCGCCGATACCAGTTCTGCTTGGCCCGCACATCCAGTCCGTGGATCAAGGCACTGAACTCTTCCCCACGCAAAGCGACCTGGCCCGTCTCGCTCAGAGGAATCGTGAATTTGCCGCGCTCAAGGCGTTTTGCCGCCACAATCAAACCGCTGCCGTCCCACCAAAGAATCTTGACCCTGTTGCGCCGCCTGTTAGTGAACAAAAAGAGATTGCCGGACAGTGGATCGCCTTTGAGATGATCGATCACCAGCCCATACAGCCGATTAAAGCTGCCGCGCAAATCCACCGGCGTGGTCGCCACCAGCACCCGCGTCGCTCCAGCCACCGTCAACATGGCAGCGAGCGCAACAACTCGGCCAATCGCTCCGAAACCGCCTCTGCCTGGCAGCGCACAATCCAACCTTGCGGGCTGACCACTTCGACAGCCCAAGTCGACGTTGCTCTTGGCAGAATGACCTCTTGAAACTTCAGTGGCGGCCGCTCGGCCTTTCGTTCTTCCTGTAGCCACCTAATCAACGTTGAAAGTCCGACGCCCTCCCGGCGGGAAAACTCGCGCTGAGTCATTCCACTTTGGCCATAGCGCGCCAGCACTGCCTGACGTTCTTCCGCAGTCAAACGCCGGCGGCAAGAACCGCGTTTCGATGAATCCATGCCGCCATCCTGACAGATCAGGCCGACTCAGCATAGGCGTGCCCCCTCAGCCGGATACCATGTTCCGCCATCACCTTCCATCCGCGTCCTCTTTCCGTAAGTTTGTGTTTCCCGACGGATGCCGGCGCCTGGTCCATGACCGGAAGAAGGTACGCGGCTGAGACGATGTCTTTCCGGCTCATCGCTGACTCTTCCGGTTTATATTCCGCACCGTCAATGGGGTGTTCACCCCATAGCATGAACGCCGCGTTTGCCCCATAGTACCAAAATATGCGGAGTGTAAGCCGATACGGGGGGAACAATTGCCCCAAACTGAAACATGCGAACTGTCGCTGTACTTGGCCCGCGCTTGCACAAGGTTGTCCTTGAATGAAAACTAACCATACCAAACTCACGTCTCCAGCGGTTCTTTTGCCCAAATGTCCCACCGGCATACAAGGTCTCGATGAAATCACCGGCGGCGGTTTGCCGAGGGGACGGCCTACATTGGTCTGCGGCGGAGCAGGATGCGGCAAGACGCTATTAGCGGCGGAATTCCTCGTGCGCGGAGTGACGCAGTTCGGCGAGCCGGGCGTGTTCATGGCCTTCGAGGAGACGGAAGCGGAGCTGAAGGCCAACGTCGCGTCGCTCGGATTTGATTTGGCGGGCCTGGTCCAGCGCAAAAAAATTGCGATTGACTACGTCCACATCGAACGCAGTGAAGTCCAGGAGAGCGGCGAGTACGACTTGGAAGGGTTGTTCGTCCGGCTCAATCACGCGATTGATTCCATCGGCGCCAAGCGCGTGGTGCTGGACACGTTGGAAGCGCTGTTCGCCAGCCTGCCCAACGAGGCCATTCTGCGCGCCGAGTTGCGCCGGCTCTTCCGCTGGCTCAAGGACAAGGGCGTGACCGCTGTTATCACGGCCGAACGCGGGCGCGAACAACTGACGCGCCACGGACTGGAGGAATACGTGTCCGACTGCGTCATCCTGCTCGATCACCGGGTTTATGACCAGATCGCCACGCGGCATCTGCGCGTGGTAAAATACCGCGGCGCGCTGCATGGCACCAACGAATTTCCCTTCCTCATCGGCGACACTGGCATCAGCGTGCTGCCCATCACGTCGCTGGGGCTGAATCACAAGATATCAAGCGAGCGGATTGGCACCGGCATCCCGCGGCTCGACGCGATGCTGGGAGGGCGGGGATTTTTTCGCGGCAGCAGCATTCTGCTCACGGGCACTCCCGGCACCGGCAAAACCATCGTTGCCGCCAACTTTGCCCAAGCCGCCGCCCGGCGCGGGGAACGCGTGCTCTTCTTCTCGTTCGAAGAATCGCCCAATCAAATCATCCGCAACATGCATTCCATCGGGTTGCGCCTGGAGCCGTGGGTCAAGCGCGATTTGCTGCGATTCCACTCGGCCCGGCCTTCGCTCTACGGCCTGGAAATGCACCTGGCCACGATGTTCAAGGAGATCGCACAGTTTCAACCCCAAGTCGTCATCGTGGACCCGATAACCAGCCTGATGGACGCGGGCACCGACTCCGAAAGCAAGGGGATGGTGACGCGGCTGATTGATTATCTGAAGGGCGGACAAGTCACCTCCCTCTTCACCAGTCTGACGCAGGGCGGCCATGCGCTGCAACAAAGTGAAATGGCCATGTCCTCTCTCATGGACTCCTGGCTGTTATTACAGGACTTTGAAGGCAACGGCGAACGCAATCGTGTGCTCTACGTGCTCAAAGCGCGAGGCATGGCGCACTCGAACCAAATCCGCGAGTTCCTGATTTCGGACCGGGGCATTGACCTCGTGGACGCCTACATCGGTCCCAGCGGCGTCCTGACCGGCTCGGCCCGCGCGGCGCAAACCGCGCGCGAAAAAGCCGAGGCGCTGGCCGGCCAGCAGGAGGCGGCCCGCCGCCAACGCGAATTAAAACGCAAACGCGCGGCGCTCGAACTGCAAATCAGCGGGCTGCGCTCCGAGCATGAAGCCAGCGCCGACGAACTTCGCCAAATTGACGAGCAGGTCGGAACGAAAACGCGGTTGCTGACCACCGAGCGGACCGAATTGGGCCGCTTGCGCCAGGCGGATGTTCTGGTGGCGGCCGGCGCGCGGGGCAGACACAAATCAAAGAACGGAAATCAATGAAAGCTAAAACGGCGAGGCCGCATTCCGCCTGTTCCCTTCCCCCGCCAGCCAAACTCTGGCAACTGCGCCTTTATGTGACCGACTCGTCGCCCAAATCGGTGGCGGCGTTCTCGAACCTGAAGACGTTTTGCGAAGGCCACCTCAAAGGCCGCTATCGCATCACGGTGATTGATTTGGTGAAGCAGCCCCACCTGGCCAAAGGCGACCAAATTCTGGCCATTCCCACCGTGGTGCGCAAGTTGCCCAAGCCCGTGCGCACCATTTTTGGCAACCTTTCCGATACAGAACACATGCTCGTCGGTTTGGATTTGCGCGCCGCCAATTAAGCGCAACCTACGCCCGTGAAACAAAACAAAATCCGTCGCTCGACGCAGGCTTTGCAGAAGTCCCCGGCCATCCTGCCCTCCGATAAATGTGTCTTGCGACTGTTCGTGGCGGGCGCCACGGCCCGATCGCTCCAGGCCATCCTGCGCGTCCGCCAACTATACGAAATGGAACTAAAAGACAAATGCGCGCTGGAAGTGATTGACATCTATCAGCAGCCCGAACTGGCGCGCGCCAACCAAATCGTCGCGACCCCGACGCTCATCAAAGAATTTCCCCGTCCGGTGCGCCGGTTCATCGGCAACCTGTTAAACACCGCCGGCCTGTTCGCCGAGTTGGACTTGACCTCAAAAGTTAAAGGCGCGCTTTGAAAACCGCCCGCCCAAAGATCTCCTTCCGCCCCGCGCTCCCCCGCGAACTCGCCAAGCTCCGCGCCCATGTGGCCGAAACCCAGGAAATGTATCGCGCCATCCGCACCGGCGCGGTGGATACGATGGTGATCGCGGGCAAAGAGGGTCCGCTGGTGTTCACTTTGAAAGGCTCCGAGCACGCCTACCGTGTGCTCATCGAATCAATGAACGAAGGGGCGCTGACGCTTACGACTGACGAGTTGATTCTTTACGCCAACCAGTCCTTCGCCCGAATGGTCAAGTGCCCTCTGGAGCAGGTGACAGGCAGTTCTTTCCGCCGGTTTCTCTCCGCCGAGGACCAGGCCGCGCTCCGACCGCTCCTGAAACGGGCCGGCAAGTCCGGCTCGAAAATCCAGGTGCTGTTAAATGCCGGCGACGGTTCGCAAATGCCGGCGCAGATCTCGATTCGTCCGTTGCCAAAGAATGGTTTCCAAAGCGCGCCCGTCGGCCTGGTGGTGACGGACATGACGGCGGCCAGGAGCAGCGAGGAATTGCTGCGGGTCTTGACGCATCGCGTCGTGCAAGTGCAGGAACTCGAGCGCGAGCGCGTGGCCCTCGAATTGCACGACACCATCACTCAAATGCTTTGCGGCGTCCTCGTGCGCAGCCAGTTGCTCGTGGACAAACTGCCGGCGCGCAACGAGCCGGCGAAGGCAGAGGCGGTTAAACTCCACGCAATAATCGGCAAGACCGTCGAGGAGGTGGAGCGCATCTCGCACAATCTCCGGCCCAGCGTGCTGGACCACCTCGGCCTGATCGCCGGCCTCTACGACACCAGCAAGGAGTTCGCAAATCGCACCGGCGTGGCCGTCAAGATGGTCTGCGTGCAGTTGACCCCGCGGTTGCCCGTTGACACCGAGTTGGCGCTCTACCGCATTCTCCAGGAAGCCTTAAAAAACGTGGAGAAACACGCCCGCGCCCGCCATGTGACGGTGTGCTTGAAGAAGCAGGGCGACATCGTTCAGATGACGGTCCATGACGACGGGATCGGCTTCGACCCGGATCATCAGCCGGTCAGACAAAAAGGAAAGGGCGGCTTTGGTCTGCTCGGCATGCGCGAGCGGGCGATCTCGGTGGGTGGCGCCTTAAAAATAGAATCCATGCGCCGCGCCGGCACGGAAATCGAGGTGCGCGTCCCCCTGCCCTCAGGCGCCAAGGCGGCTGCCAGCGTGATCCGGAAGTTGAACACAAGAGGCTAAATCTGGCCGGCTGCCGGCCTGCCCAAGCGTCACGCCGGGAGAATGTCGCGCTTCACCCGCACCCCCAGCCAAGCTATACGCTTACGAAGTGGCTGACACCGCCCAGCCCGCTGGAAAGCAGACCGGGGCTGCGTCAGAAATGACTTGGGGCTTGCGAAAAGCCTACATCATTTTCAATAAAGTGTCGGCCATCTCGGAAGGGTTGGCGGCGACGCCGATATTGGCTTTCTTGAAAGCTTCGATTTTGGCGGCGGCCGTTCCCTTGCCGCCGCTGACAATCGCCCCGGCATGACCCATGCGCCGTCCGGGAGGCGCAGTCGCCCCGGCAATGAATCCGGCCACGGGTTTGCGGCAGTTCTTCTGAATCCATTCCGCCGCTTCCTCCTCGGCCGAACCGCCGATTTCCCCGATCATTATAATCCCGTGCGTTTCAGGGTCGTCGTTGAACATTTTGATGATGTCAAGATGCGAGGTGCCGTTGACCGGATCGCCGCCGATGCCGACGGTGGTGGATTGGCCGACGCCGCGACAGGTCAGTTGCCAGACGGCTTCATAGGTCAGGGTGCCGCTGCGGGAGACAACGCCGATATGCCCTTTTTTGTTGATATAGCCGGGGGAGATGCCGATGCGGCAGCCGCCGTGGGAATCCTTGCCCGCGCCGGGAGTGACCACGCCGGGGCAATTGGGGCCGATCAGGCGGGTTTTCTTGCCCAGCATGGCTTGTTTGACCCTTACCATGTCGTTGACAGGGATGCCTTCGGTGATGCAGGCGACCAGGTCCAACCCGGCGTCCACGGCTTCAAGAATGGCGTCCGCCGCGAAGGGCGGGGGCACAAAGATGGCGGAAACGGTGGCGCCGGTTTCCCGGGCGGCGATGGCCACAGTGTCAAACACCGGCACTTTTTTGCCGCCGTGTTCGAACATCTGGCCGCCTTTGCCGGGAGTGATTCCCGCGACGACAAGCGTTCCGTAATCGAGTGAAAGTTGGGTGTGTTTGGCCCCGAAACTGCCGGTGATGCCTTGCACCAGGATTTTGGTCTTTTCGTTGACAAGAATGGACATAAAATTAGGAATTTAACTGCGGACCTTATTTCCCGCTGACAGCCTTTACCGCTTTTTGGGCCGCATCCGCCATGGAGTCGGCGGTGATGATGGCCACGCCGGAATCGCTCAGTGTTTTTTTGCCGGCAACGACATTATTGCCTTCCAGCCGGACGATGAGGGGCAATTTCAAGCCGGTTTCCTTGACCGCCGCAACAATGCCGACGGCGATGACGTTGCAATCCATGATGCCGCCGAAAATATTGACCATGATTCCCTTGACGCCGGGATCGGTCAGAATAATGCGGAAAGCGGCCGTGACCTGTTCCTTGGTGGCGCCGCCGCCCACGTCCAGGAAGTTGGCCGGACGCCCGCCGAAAAACTGGATGATGTCCATCGTGGCCATGGCCAGGCCCGCGCCGTTGACCAGGCAGGCGATGTTTCCGTCAAGCTTGATGTAATTGAGTCCGTGTTTGCTCGCTTCGGTTTCAAGAGGCGCTTCCTCCGCCAGATCGCGCATCGCCATGATGTTGGGATGGCGGTAGAGCGCGCTGTCGTCGAGGCTGATCTTGGCATCGACCGCCATCAAACCTTCCTTGCCGTCGCGGTTGGCGACAATGCAGAGCGGGTTGATCTCGACCAGGGTGGCATCGCAATCCCACCACGTTTTGTAAAGGCCGGCGATCAATTTTGCGGCGGCGCCGATCAAGTCGCCTTTCAAGCCGAGGGCGACGGCCAGTTTGCGGCCTTGGTAAGGCATGAAGCCCATGGCGGGATCGATGACTTCCTTGATGATTTTTTCCGGCGTGGTGGCGGCGACCTGTTCAATGTCCATGCCGCCTTCGGTGGAGACCATGACGACCGGGCGCGAGATGGCGCGGTCGAGCAGGACGGCGCAGTAAAGTTCCTTTTTTATCTCCGGGGCGGAAGCGACCAGCACCTTGCTGACCAGACGGCCGGCCGGTCCGGTTTGTTTGGTGACAAGGGTGTTGCCGAGCATGGCTTTGGCGTTTTCAAACACCGCCGCGTCCGTCTTGCAAAGTTTCACCCCGCCCTTGAATCCGTTTTTAAATGTTCCCTTGCCCCGGCCGCCGGCGTGGATTTGCACTTTGATGACGACCGTGGATTCGCCCTTGGCAAAAAGCTGGGCGGCAAACTGCTGGGCGGACTTGGCGTCGGTGAAAACTTCCGCAGGCGGGATGGCTACCCCGTGCTGAGCAAGAAGCTGCCTTGATTGGTATTCGTGGATATTCAATGGATGCTTTCGGATTTCTACAGTTCCTTGTCAAAAGCCAGGATATATCCGTCTTTCGGCAGGAGCAGAGTGTTATCGTTGTCGATTTCGACTTCTGTTGTTTCCGGCTTGGATCCGGGAAGAGTTATTTGGTAGGCGCCGTCTTTTTTCCAATTCCCGACAGCGAGCATGCGGGCTTGGACGTCGCCGCCGCCCTGCTTCTTCAGGATGACCTGATTATCGGTCGTGACGGTCAAACTCAGGTCGCGGATGACGGGGGTCATGTCCTGGCGCAGCTTGGCGAACGGGATCAACTTCATGCCCGGATGCCGCTTCCGCTCCCGGAGGAACGACTCCTGCATGTTAATCGTCCAAACCCCCAAAATCTTTTCGTCATCAAACTTGGGGGATTTGCCCGTAAGCAGATATTCCTGCAAATCATTGAGATCGTTGCCCAGCACATTATAAATCTGGCCGGTCAAGACGGCGTTGGTGACAATCGCCTGCACGGCAGGGTATTTGAGTATCTCGTTAATGCTGGCCTGGCGGTCGATCATCTCCAGTAATTGCCCGTCATTGGCCAAAGCTTGAAACTCGGGACGCTGCCCTAGGGTCAGGAACGGCGGATAATGCGAGATGCGGCTTTTCAGCAGCGGATTGTGTATGACCAGGTCGGCGATGTCGCTCGCCTTGTAAACCTGGGCCGGGGTCGGATCGTAAGCCGCCAGCACGCGATCCAATTTCGAGTCGTGCAATTCGGCGCGGGTCCTGGTCAGGAATTGCGCCGCCGGCGGATTATTTCCCTCCGTGGCCGCTTCGGCCGTGAAATAACCGCCGATGTAAATGGGGATCATGATGAGCAGAAAATAAACCGCGCCATTGAGCACGCCGACGCAGAAGCCAAGACGCGAATACATGCGCTGCCAGCGAATCAGTTTTTTATCGTCCGCCTTGTATTTGAAAAAGAGGCTGATTTTGCGATGCACCACCGCGCCCGCAATGATGAAAATGATGAGAACCATGAGGAAGGCGAGCGCTTGCGGAATGAAAAACTGCCAGAGGGGATGTTCGAGTCCCAAAACCGGGAGAAGGTGCCGGGCGAGAGGCGACAACGGTCCGGCCAGCAGCAGGCCGAACAACAGTCCGACGAAGGAAAAACCGCCGCGGACGGGTCCCGAATAATAGCCGGCCAACCCAATCAAGCCCAAACAAACGATGGCGATCAACCAAACCATGCGGGCAGACTAGCGGATTCGGGAAAAAAAGCACGTTTTAATTGCGGCAAAACGTGCGGCAAAACGGATTGATTTTTCCGGCTTCTCCTTTAGCGTGTCGGCTTGGGAGCCAATGAGACATGAACATACCCCTGTTGCAAAAAGTGGATCGCTGGACGGGGGTGCCGCTGTGTTTTCTGTTAACACTTTGCCGGAAAATGTTCGGACGCGCCCGCCCGCCCGGACCGTTCGTCCCGCGAAACATTTTATTCATCAAACTGGCCGAGCAAGGCTCGACCGTGCTGGCCGGGGCGGCTTTTGAGCGGGCGGTCAGGATGGTGAAACGCGAAAACGTTTATTTCATCACCTTCCAGGAAAACCGGTTCATCCTGGATCTGCTGCAATTGATTCCGGAAGAAAACGTCATCACCATCAACCGGCACAGTCTGGCCAGACTGGTCTGGACCACCTGGCAGGCGGTGCGGCGAATGCGGCGGTTGAAGCTGGATGCGGCGGTGGACCTGGAATTTTTCGCGCGCGGTTCGGCCGTGCTGGCCATGCTCAGCGGAGCCGGGGAACGGGTGGGATTTCACGCTTTTTTTGGCGCGGGACCGTATCGGGGCGATTTGATGACGCGCCGGCTCTTGTATAACCCCCACCTGCACACGAGCGCGATGTTTGAGGTGATGGTGGAAGCGTTGGGAGCGGATGCGGCGCAGCTTCCCAGCCTGGATTTCGCGCCCTCCGACACGTCGCATGTGTTGCGTCCCTTCGAGCCGCGCCCGGGCGAGACGGAGACGGTGCGGGCCATGTTGCCGGGGACTCCGTTGATCCTGCTCAACCCCAACGCGAGCGACCTGCTGCCGTTGCGACGCTGGCCGGGCGAGCGCTACGTCGAACTGGCGCAGCGCATATTGGGGCGGCTGCCGGGGGTGTATGTCGGCTTCACCGGCGCGGCGGAGGAATTGGGGGAAACGGAACGGCTGGTCAAGGCGGTCGGTTCGGAGCGATGCGTCTGCCTGGGCGGCAAGACGACGCTGCGCCAATTGATGGTCCTTTACACCTTGTCTGAAATATTAGTGACAAACGACAGCGGGCCGGCGCACTTCGCCGCCCTGACCCCGATTCATGTCATCACGCTTTTCGGGCCGGAAACGCCCAGGCTGTTTGCGGCGCGCACTCCGCGGCATGAGGCAATCTGGCTCGGGCTGGCGTGCAGCCCGTGCGTCAACGCCTACAACAACCGGCAATCGCCCTGCCGCGACAATGTTTGCATGAGGCAAATCATGGTCGAGCGCGTTTTGGAGGCGGTGTGCCGCATTTATGCGGAGCGCAAGGCGGCGGCCCGGCCTATTTGTCCGGGAGCCTGAAACCGGCCGCCGGAGCGCTTGTTTCCTCGCGGGTGGCCAGGTTTTTTAATTTGACCATCAACCCCCCGGGCGCGTTTTCAAGTTTGAATGTGTGGCGGGCCTTCATTTCCAGGGCGCGTTTGAACTGCTTGTCGGATTTGGCGGGAACGAGCGAATAATCCACCGCGAATCCGGCCTCGCGCAAATCCTGCACCAGTTTGAGCGACGCTTCGCGCAAGGTTTCGTCCTCTATCAGGCAATACCCTTCGATGGCCGAATCAAACTTCGGCAGCAGATTGCGCGCCTTGAGCAATTCGAGCAAAACCACATCCCCCATGCCAAAACCCAACGCGGGCAAATCCACCTTGCCGCCGCTGATCAGGTGCAGCAAATGATCGTAACGCCCGCCGCCGGCGATGGCCCTGAAATCCCCCTTCTTGTCAAAGGCCTCAAAAACCACCCCGCTGTAATAGGCCAGTCCGCGAATGACGTGATAGTCGATTTTGACAAAATCCGCCAAACCGCGCGCCTGTAGATTTTTGACTATCGTGGCCAGTTCTTCCGTGGGTTGGCCGGCGTTGATGAATTCATTCACCTCATCAAAGGAAATATGGAGCGCCTCCAGTTTCTTGCGGCTCTCGTCCGGGTCTTCGCGTTCCAGTTTGTCGATGATTTGATAGAAAGCGTATTCGTCCTCCGGATTGGAAGAGCGTTTGCGGAAGAAATCCTGCCAGGCATTGCGACTGCTCAGACGAACCACAAAATCGCCGGCGGTCAGGCCAAAGGAGCGCAAGACGCTGATGAGCAGCGCAAGTATTTCGGCATCGGCGGCGGGACCCGCTTCGCCAATCAGATCGGCGTTGAACTGGAAATGTTCGCGCAGCCGCCCTTTTTGCTGGCGTTCGTAACGGAAAAGCTGGGGAATGGCAAACCACTTGATCGGCTTCTTGTAATGGCGCTCATGAGCGGCAACCATGCGGGCAAGGGTGGGCGTCATTTCGGGCCGTAATGACACCGCCCGTTTACCTTTATCGGTAAAGTTGTAGAGTTGACCCACTATTTCCTGGCCGCTTTTCAGGGTGTATAGCTCAAGCGGTTCAAGGGGCGGCCCGTCGTATTCGCGAAAGGCATGACGGCGGGCGGCCGCACGCCAAACATCAAAGATATAGCGACGGGCATCGGCGCTCCAGACATCGGTGTGAGGGAGCGGTTCGGGATAAAAATCCCGGAATCCAGGCAGACGTTCCATAAATCGAAAGGATAAGAAGGCACAAAAATGTGCGAAAGAAAATCAAATTATCCATCAAAAAAACTCAGCTACAGGCGCAGACGAGATGGCGGTCACCCCAGACGTTGTCGATGCGACCGACGCTGGGCCAGAATTTGCGGTCCGCAATCCAGGGCGCGGGGAAGGCGGCCTGGGCGCGGGTGTAGGGATGATTCCATGAGTCGGCCAGCACGGCTTGGGCGGTGTGCGGGGCGTTTTTTATGACGTTGTCCCGGGCGTCCGCCCGGCCGGATTCGATGGCCTGAATTTCGCCATAGATGCTGATGAGCGCGTCGCAAAAACGGTCCATCTCCTCCTTCGATTCGCTTTCGGTCGGTTCGATCATCAACGTGTCGTGGACCGGGAATGAAATGGTGGGGGCATGGAATCCGTAATCCATCAGGCGCTTGGCCACGTCCTCAACCGTCACGCTCTTGAACTGGCGCAGGTCGGCAATACATTCGTGGGCGACGAAGCCGTTCCTGCCCTTGTAAAGCAAGGGGAAATACGGATCGAGCCGGCGCGCCATGTAGTTGGCGTTGAGGATGGCGATTTTGGCCGTTTCGGCCAGGCCGGTCGCGCCCATGAGCGAAATGTAAACCCAGGGGATGGCGAGCACGTCGGCGCTGCCCCACGGGGCGGCCGCAACCGCGCCAATGGGATTTTCGCCGCCCAGATTGACCACGGGATGGCCGGGGAGGAATTCAAGCAGGTGTTCCGCCACGCAAATCGGCCCCACGCCCGGACCGCCGCCGCCGTGGGGGATGCAAAAGGTCTTGTGCAAATTTATGTGACAGACGTCCGCCCCAATGTCGCCCGGCCGGCAAAGGCCGGTTTGGGCGTTCATGTTGGCCCCGTCCATGTAAACCTGGCCGCCGCATTGGTGGATGATCTGGCACATTTCGGTGATGGCCTCCTCAAAAACGCCGTGGGTGGAGGGATAGGTGACCATGAGCGCGGCCAGATCGTCCCGGTGCGCCTCGGCTTTGGCCCGGAGATCGGCGACGTCGATGTTTCCGCGGGCATCACAGGCGACGGGGACAATGCTCCAGCCGGCCATGGTGGCGCTGGCGGGGTTGGTGCCGTGGGCGGAAACGGGGATGAGGCAGACGGAGCGTTGGGATTGGCCGCGGGTCTGGTGATATTTCCGAATGACGAGCAGACCGGTGTATTCACCTTGGGCGCCGGAATTGGGCTGGAGCGAACAGGCGGCAAAGCCGGTGATTTCCGCCAGCCATTCCTCCAATTGGCGGAAAAGAGTCTGGTAACCGCGGGTCTGGGTGAGCGGAGCGAAAGGATGAATCCCGGCGAAGGCCGGCCAGGATATGGGCTGCATCTCCGCCGTGCCGTTCAATTTCATGGTGCAGGAGCCGAGGGGGATCATGGATGTTGTCAACGACAAGTCCCGCTGTTCCAGACGGTGCATATAGCGCAGCATTTCCGTCTCCGAATGGTGCGCGTTGAAGACCGCCGCGCCCAGAAACGGGGTGACGCGGGCCAGCGGCGCCGGGTAATCCGCGTTGGCGGCGGCGGCAAGATCCGCCACGGACGCGGCCGGAGCGGGTCCGCCGCCGCAGACGGCCAGAATTTCCAACACATCCTTTTCCGACGTGGTTTCATCAAGCGAAATACCGATGGCGTGGGCGTCAAAGACCCGGAAATTCATCCGGCGCGCCTCGGCCGCCCGGACGATTTCGCTGCTGCCGCGCTCGCCCAGATCAATGCGCAACGTGTCAAAGACCGGCTGGTCGTCCCACGATTCCGCGGCCAGGCCCGATTGCTTCAATCCTTCGGCCAGAGCGACTGTCAACAAATGGATGCGGCGCGCGATTTTCTTCAAGCCTTCCGGCCCGTGCCAGACGGCGAACATGGAAGCCATGTTGGCGGGGAGCGCTTGCGCGGTGCAAATGTTGCTGGTCGCCTTTTCGCGCCGGATGTGTTGTTCGCGGGTTTGCAAGGCAAGGCGAAGGGCGGGACGGCCCTGGGCGTCTTTGGAGACGCCAACAATCCGGCCGGGCATGAGGCGCTTATAGGCGTCGCATGTGGCGAAGAACGCGCCATGCGGGCCGCCGTAACCCAGCGGAACTCCAAACCGTTGCGAACTGCCCACGGCAACATCGGCGCCGAATTCCCCCGGCGGTCGCAACAGGGTCAGGGCCAGCAAATCAGCCGCCACCACCAGCAAGGCGCCGGCGGCATGGGTTTGACGGGCAAATTCCTCGTAGTCAAATATCGCGCCGTCTGTCGCCGGATATTGGACAAGCGCGCCGAAAAACTGGCCGGTGTATTGGAAAAGACGATGATCGCCGGTCACGATTTCAATGCCCAGCGGACAGGCGCGGGTGCGCAGAACCTCAATGGTCTGGGGATGGCAGCGGTCGGAAACAAAGAAGCGGTTCCGTTCCGGCTTCACATTCCGGCAAAGCCGCATGGCTTCGGCGGCGGCAGTCGCCTCGTCAAGCAGGGACGCATTGGCCGCCGGCAGCGCTGTCAAGTCGCTGATCAGGGTTTGAAAATTAAGCAGCGCCTCCAGCCGGCCTTGCGAGATTTCGGCCTGGTAAGGGGTGTAGGGAGTGTACCAGCCGGGATTTTCGAGGATGTTGCGTTGAATGACCGGAGGCGTGACGCAATCGGAGTAACCCATGCCGATGTAGGATCGAAACACCTGGTTGCGGGAGGCTATGGCGCGCAATTCCGTCAAAACCGTGTGTTCGCTTCCGCCAATGGAAAGGGCGAGATCCCGTTTCAATCGGATGGCGGGAGGGACGACCTGGGCGATGAACGCATCCAGGTCGGTATGGCCCAACGCGGCGAGCATTTGCTTCTTCTCATCGGCGGACGGGCCGATGTGGCGTGCCACAAATTCATGCGCGGTCGCGAGCGCTTCATGGATGCGACTGGTTTTGGACGGCGCGTCCGGCGCCAGGGTCAGGGTTGCAGACATACCGCGAAGTTAAAACGAAGCGGCGGCAAATCAAGGGATTTCAGAATTCGCGGGAAAATAACTTGGGCAAAACCCCTCAGCAGGCCGGAGCCGGCCGCGATTCGAGCCGCGCCGTTTTTTGCTGGTGCATGGCGACGGTGACGTCGTTGTACTTGCGGGCGGCCATGGTTTCCAACATGTTCCGGGCGCGATCCTCGGAAACACCGAAGGAAAAAGCCCGCCCATGAGGAGTGGTGACGGTGACTCCGCAATGTTTGTCCGGCTCCAGCCCCAGCACCCGTGCTTCCAGTTCGGACAGTTTTACCGCGGAATTCATATCCAATCCTTATAGGGTATAAACCCGTCCTTGTCAAGGGTAATCAGCCGGTCGTTTTCAGCCGCGCGGCCGGGAAATGATGACTTTGCGCTTTGCAGATTGAATTTTGAATCTAACCTGAGGGGAACATGAGTGAAACGAAATCGCGGTTGCCTTTGTGGCCTTTTGTGATTGTGGATGTTGTGTTCCTCGGCTTGGCGGCGCTGGTGCTGAGATTCTGCCATCGCCCGCTCCTCTGGCAGGAGGCGGGATTGATGATCCTCTGCGGCGCGCTCGGCTCGTGGAGTCTGGTCACGCCTTTTTTGCGGCGAAAGTCGGACGAGCAGGCCCTGTCGCAGTTCCAATTATTGACAGAAGCGGCGAATAAGATTCAGAAACTGGATGAGGTGGCCGGGCAGATCGCGCGCGCCACCAGCCAGTGGACGGAATTGCAGGTTCGCACCGCCCAGGCATCGGATGGCGCGGCGCAACTTTTTAACCGCATGTCGGCCGAGTCCAAGGCATTCCAGGAATTCATGCAGCGGGCGGGCGAGATGGAACGGAACCATCTGCGGGTGGAAGTTGAAAAATTACGGCGCGCGGAGGGGGATTGTTTGCAAGTGAACATTCTTATTTTGGATCATGTGTTCGCCCTCTTCCAGGCGGCGCGTCATTCCGGCCAGCCCGCCTTGGAGGAACAAATCGGCCAATTCCAACATGCCTGCCATGACGGCGCGCGGCGCATCGGGCTGGTTCAAACCCTGGCCGCGGCGGGGGAACATTTCGACATCAAGCTGCACCAGTTGCCGCCCGACGCGGCGGCGGCGGAGAACGCAACGGTGGCGGACACCATCGCGCCGGGATACACCTACCAGGGGCAATTGTTGCGCCGTCCCATGGTGGTGTTAAAAACGGATGGGCAATAAGATCGCCCTCCGCCTAACCGCATATTTTTCCCGCCGCTTTTGTGCATAAAAATCCCGGCGGCAAAGTGCCGCCGGGATTTGTCACATTGTCTGGTTCTTTGGAACCGTTATTTCAAGGCGGCCCAGTCCACTTTGCGCATGTCGCCCCCGTTGATGAAGGCCGTGTGCATGCCAAAGGCGGCTCTGAGTGTCTGGGGCGAATGAGTATGGCCAGCCAGTTTGACGTAGTCGCGCAGGATGCTGCGGTACTCCGGATGGGCGCAGTTGCTGATAATCGTCTCCGCCCGTTCCATGGGGGATTTTCCACGAAGATCCGCCACACCTTGCTCGGTGACGATGACCTGCACGGAATGTTCGCTGCTGTCCAAGTGGCAGACCATGGGCACGATCGTGCTGATCTTCCCGCCCTTGGTGGTGGAAGGGGAAGTGAAAATGGATAGGAAGGCGTTGCGGGCAAAGTCACCCGATCCGCCGATGCCGCTGACGATTTGCGCGCCCAGGATGTGCGTGCTGTTGGCATTGCCTGAGATGTCGGTTTCGATGGCGGTGTTGATGGAAATAAGTCCAAGGCGGCGAATCACTTCGGGGTTGTTGGAAATTTCCTGCGGGCGAAGGACGATCTTCGGGCGGAAGTTCTCAATTTCAGCGTAAATCCCCTGTATCACAGGAGTGCTGACGGTGAGGGAACAACCGCTGGCAAAAGTGACCTTGCCCTTTCTCATCAAGTTGATGACGGCGTCTTGAATGACCTCCGTGTAGATTTGGAAAGGCGGTATCTCCTTGCAGGCTCCCATGGCGGCCAATACCGCGTTGGCTGTGTCGCCGACGCCGGATTGAACGGGCAGAAATTCCTTGGGAACGACGCCGCGTTTCAATTCGGCGGCGAGGAATTGGGCCACATTGTCGCCAATACGGGCCGCTGTCTCGGAAACCGAGTCAAAGGCTTTTATTTCATCCGGCAGATTGGTTTCGATGATGCCGGCGATTTTACTGGGATCGACCTTGATCGTGATCTGGCCGATGCGATCCGACGGCTTCATGATCATGATCGGCTTCCGGTTGGGCAAATCTTCCGGCTCGTAAATATCGTGGAATCCACGCAGGGCGGGCGAATGGAACTTGTTGAGTTCGATGAAGATTTTTTCCGCCTTCCGGCAGAATGTGGGCGAGGCGCCGACCCCGGAGGTCAGGACGATTTCGCCGGAGTCACTAATGCTGCAGGCTTCGATGACGGCCCAATGCACGGGGCCGAGCAATCCGGAACGGACGGCCTGGGGCAGCGCGGACAGGTGCATGTCAAAGAAACGGGTGCGCCCCGAGTTGATGCTCTTGCGCAAATCGGAGTTGTTTTGGTACGGCGTGCGGAAACGGATGGCATCCGCCTGGGCCAGGGCGCCGTCAAGGGACGCGCCGGTGGAGGCGCCAGTGATTACGCCGACAGAAAACGGCTGGCCGGCCTTGTGCAATTCAATGGCGCGCGCCCCCAGGGCTTTCGAAATCGCCTTGGGCGCGCCGGCGGGCGTGAACCCGCTGAACGCGATTGTCTGGCCGTCTTTGATTTGCGAGGCGGCTTCAGCCGCCGTGATTCTAGGAATGGATTTACTCATAATAGGACACCTCACTCCACTTGCGCCACCGGCTGGCCTTCAGAGACCACGTCCCCGACTTTAACATGGACGACGGAGACCTTTCCGTCCTTGGGCGAAAGGACGGCGGTATTCATTTTCATAGCCTCGATGCTGAGCAGTGTATCGCCCTTTTTGACCGCCTGGCCGGGCGTGACCAGGATGGACACGATATGCCCGGAGAGCGGACTGGGGACATCTCCAGCGGCGGCCTGAACAGGCGCGGACGCGGGAGCGGCGGCTGGGGCAGGCGCCGACGCGGCCACGGAAGCGGCCGCCGGAGCGGGCGCAACAGCCGGTTGCGCCTCATCGGGGATTTCGACGGTGACGTCGAATGGTTTGCGGTCAACGGTGACGCGAATTTTTTTGATCATAACAACAGGTAATCTAACGAATGCGGTGTGAGCGGGTCAGTTCGATCCGGCCAACAAAAGCCCAGGCATTCAAATGGGCCGGCGGCATCTCGATTTTTTTGACAGCCACAATCCGGTGCGGTTGCGCCAGCACGGCCGCGACGGCGGCAGCGATCATGGCCACGACTTCCGAATCAACTGGTGATGTGTCTTCGTTATTCATGACGGTTTAGAGTGGGATGGTGCCATGTTTCTTGGGCGGACGCACATCGCGCTTGCTCAAGATGGAACGCAAGGCGAGTGAGACGGCGGCGCGCGTTTCTGAAGGCGCGATGACGTCGGTGATCATGGCCTTTTTGGCGGCCTCGTACGGAGAACAGAACCGTTCCCGATATTCGGCGATCAGTTTCTTCTCCTCGGCTTTCGGGTCCTTGGCGGCGGCGATTTCGCGTTTATACAGAATTCGCACCGCACCCTCCGCACCCATGACGGCGATTTCAGCCGTGGGCCAGGCGAAGACGGAATCCGCGCCCATGTCCGAGCTGCACATGGCCAGGTAAGCGCCGCCATAAGCTTTGCGCAAAATAACGGTGATCTTCGGCACAGTGGCCGAAGCGTAGGCAAACAGCATTTTCGCGCCGTGCCGGATGATGCCGCCGCGCTCCTGCTGGATGCCAGGCATGAATCCGGGCACGTCCACCAGAGTGACGAGGGGAATGTTGAAGGCGTTGCAGAAACGGATGAAACGCGCCCCCTTGTCGGACGAATCAATATCCAGCGTTCCGGCCTTGACGCCGGAATTGTTGGCGATGATGCCGACCACGATACCTTGTATGCGGGCAAAGCCGACCACGATATTGCGGGCGAACTGCGCATGCACTTCAAGGAAGCTGTTGGCATCGGTCAGACGGCTGATGACCTTGTCAATGTCGAGGGGAGCCTTGCTGTCCTCCGGCACGATCTGGTTCATCTCCGGATCCGCCGCCATATCCAACTCTTTCATCTGATGAGGCGGATCTTCCAGGTTGTTGGCCGGCATGTAGGAGAGAAGCTGGCGGATGATGGCCACCGCGTGGGCGTCGTCATTGGCAACAAAATGCACGTTGCCGCTGACACTGGCCTGGGTGTGGGCGCCGCCGATCTCGTCCAAGGTGCATTTCTGGCCGGTAACCGCACGGATGACCTCCGGCCCGCAAATGAACATATTGGTGCCCTTGACCATGATGATGAAATCCATCAGGGCCGGGGAATAAGCCGCGCCACCGGCGCAGGGTCCGGCCACAACGGCGATTTGCGGCACCACGCCGGACAAAAGGACGTTGTGGAAAAACACATGGCCGTAAGCGGAAAGCGAGTCGCCGCCTTCCTGAATGCGAGCGCCGCCCGAATCGTTAAATCCAACCACCGGGCATCCGGCCTTGAGCGCGTAATCCATCACGTCGCAAATTTTGTTGGAGTGAATGTGTCCCAAGGCGCCGCCGCCCACGGTGAAATCCTGGCTGAAGGAGGCAATGAAGCGCCCGTCCACCATGCCGGAGCCGACGATGACGCCGTCGCCCGGATAGGATTTGCTTTCCAAACCGAAATTATGGCAGTCGTGCTGCGCGTGCAGACCGCGTTCCTGAAAGGTGCCGGGCTGGAAGAGAGCCTCAAGCCGGTCCCGGGCGGTCATGAGACCTTTGCTGCGGCGGGCGGCCAATTTTTCGACGCCACCGCCGTTACTGGCGGCTTGGCGGCGCTTCTCGAGATCCTCCAACAATGTTTTTGTTATGGGCATAAATTTCTAGTGTTTTTGATGGGTGCAAAGTTCGGTCAACGCCCCGAAAGTTGACTTGGGGTGAAGGAACGCGACCAGGTGCCCACCGGCGCCGGCAAAGGGTTTTTGGTGGATCAGTTTCACACCGGCTCCGGCAGCCTGGGCCAGTTGGCCTTCGATGTCGTCGGTGTTGAATGCCAGGTGATGCAGACCTCCGGCAGGATTCTTTTCCAGGAATTTGGCGATGGGACTGTCCGGGCTGGTCGGTTCCAGCAGTTCCAGGCGAACGCCGCCCACGGTGAAGAAAGCGGTGCGGACCTTTTGCTCGGCGATTTCTTCGCGGCCGTCGCATTTGAATCCAAGCGCTTTTTCGTAATACGGAACGGCTTCGTCCAGCGAGCGGACGGCGATTCCCAGATGGTCGATTTTGTTAATCATAATTTTTCAGAGTTTAAATTGCCATGATGAATGGCCAGCAGGCCGATGGCGGCCTGCACGGCGGTTTTCTCCCCGGCCAGAACAGCCTTTCGGACGGCAGGCCAGGCTTTTTCCACGGCGGGATCGTGATAAAAATCGCGCAGCAACATGTCCCGGATGATGTCGCCAAGCCAGTCAAGCATCTGCTTGCGCCGGCGGGCCGCGACGACGCCTTTCGGCTCCAGTTCGCTGTAAAAAGTCTCAATGCGCTCCCAGGCCTCGGCTACGCCCTGGCCGGTAACGGCCGAGCACAACGAAGCGCCGGGCATCCACCCCTCGGTGACAGGCATAAAGCATCCCAGCGCGGACTGCTGATAGAGGCGGGCCTGTTCCGCCGCCAATTTGTTCTCCCCGTCCGCCTTGTTGATCAAAATATCGTCGGCGATTTCCACGATGCCCTTTTTGATTCCCTGCAACTCATCCCCCGCGCCGGGCAGGAGAAGCAGGAGCAGATAATCAACCATGGAACGCAAAGTCACCTCGGATTGGCCGACGCCCACACTCTCGACGATGATGATGTCAAAGCCGGCCGCCTCGCAAAGCAGCATCGCCTCCCGCGTGCAACGGGCGACCCCGCCGGGATTGCCGGCGGTGGGGGAAGGACGGATAAAGGCGTTCGGTTCGCGGCTCAAGCCTTCCATGCGGGTCTTATCCCCCAGGATACTGCCGCCGGAAATGATGCTGGACGGATCAATGGTCAGCACCGCCAGCTTGTGGCCTTTCTTAATCAAATAAAGGCCCAGCGCCTCGATAAAGGTGCTTTTGCCCACGCCCGGGGAACCGCTGATGCCGACCCGCCGGGCTGTTCCGGTCAGGGGCAGAATCTGTCGCAGAACCTCCTGCGCCGGGGCTTCGTGCCTTCGCGCCTGGCTCTCAATCAGCGTGATGGCCTGCGCCAGCACAATGCGATCATGCGCCAAAATACCTTTGACGTAATCGCCTGCTGATAGGGAGTCCGGCTTGGTCATGACTCCATTCGCTTGCACAACTGCGTGAGTGTTTCGTTGGCCGCATCGGGAATGAATGTTCCCGGCCCGAACACTGCCGCCGCGCCGTTGGCTTTGAGAAATTCGTAATCCCTCGGCGGAATCACGCCGCCGACCACAATCATGATGTCCTCGCGCCCGATCTTTTTGAGTTCCGCCCCCAACTGGGTCAGGAGCGTCTTGTGACCGCCGGCTAGCGAACTGATGCCGACCACATGAACGTCGTTTTCGACGGCCATGCGGGCCACTTCGTCCGGCTGTTGAAAGAGCGGCCCAATATCCACGTCGAAACCGAGATCGGCGTAGGCGCTGGCCACCACTTTCGCGCCGCGGTCGTGACCGTCCTGCCCGATTTTTGCAATCAGAATGCGGGGACGGCGGCCGTACTTCTTGGCGAATTCATCCGCCGGGCGGCGAATCTGGTCAAGACGCGCCGTCTGGCCGTATTCGGAACGATAAACACCCGAGACAGTCCGGATGACCGCCTTGTGGCGTTGGAACACCTTTTCAAGGGCGAGGGAAATTTCGCCAAGGGTGGCGCGCACGCGGGCGGCGTCAATCGCCAGGGCCAGCAAATTACCGGCGCCGGTCTTGGCCGCCTCGGTCAAGGCATCAAGGGCTTTCTCCACGGCGGCGCCATTGCGGCTCGCTTTGATGCTGACAAGGCGTTTGATTTGCGACTCACGCACGCTGGCGTTGTCCACTTCCAGAAGTTCCAGCGCTTCCTCTTTCTCGATGCGGAAAGCGTTGACCCCGATGACGGCTTCGCGGCCGGAATCAATCTGCGCCTGACGGCGGGCGGCCGCCTCTTCAATGCGCAACTTGGGCAAACCGGTTTCGATGGCTTTGGCCATGCCGCCGAGCGCTTCAACTTCCTGAATGCGAGCCCAGGCGCGATCCATGAGGGATTGGGTGAGGCTTTCCACGAAATAAGATCCCGCCCAAGGGTCGATCACCTTGCAAAGGCCGGTTTCCGATTGCAGGACTAGCTGGGTATTGCGGGCAATGCGCGCCGAAAAATCCGTCGGCAGCGCAATGGCTTCGTCGAGCGAATTGGTGTGCAAAGACTGGGTATGCCCGCAGACGGCAGCCATGGCTTCGAGGCAGGTGCGCGCGACGTTGTTGAAAGGATCCTGCTCGGTCAGGGACCAGCCGGATGTCTGGGAATGGGCGCGCAGCGCCAGTGACTTGGAGTTCTTGGGATTGAACTCGTTGATCATTTTCGCCCAGAGCGCGCGACCGGCCCGCATCTTGGCGATTTCCATGAAGTAATTCTTCCCCTGCGCCCAGAAGAACGACAGGCGGGGCGCGAAGGAGTCGATCGGAATTCCGGCCTTGATGCCGGTGCGGACGTATTCCAATCCGTCGGCCAATGTGTAAGCCAGTTCCAAATCCGCCGTCGCCCCGGCTTCCTGCATGTGGTAGCCGGAGATGGAAATGGAGTTAAACTTGGGCATGTGCTTGGCCGTGAAGGAAAAGATGTCCGCGATGATGTGCATGGACGGTCCCGGAGGATAAATATAGGTGTTGCGCACCATATACTCCTTGAGAATGTCGTTTTGAATCGTGCCCGAAAGCTGCTCCAACTTCACCCCCTGCTCCTCGGCGGCCACAATGTAGAACGCCAGAACCGGCAGCACTGCGCCGTTCATGGTCATCGAAACGGATATGCCCCCGAGCGGAATTCCGTCGAACAGGATCTTCATGTCCTCCACCGAGTCCACCGCCACGCCGGCCTTGCCGACATCGGCAAAAGCGCGCGGATGATCGGAGTCGTAACCGCGATGGGTGGGCAGATCGAATGCGACGGACAAGCCTTGCTGGCCGGCGGCAATATTGCGGCGGTAGAAGGCGTTGCTTTCCTCCGCAGTGGAGAAACCGGCGTATTGCCGGACAGTCCAGGGGCGGATGACATACATGGAACCGTAAGGGCCGCGCAAGAACGGCGGCAAACCGGGCATCGTATCCAACAGCGGACAGGACGCCAGATCGGCGGCGGTATAGAGCGGATGCAGGTCGATTTGCTCCAGCGATTTGTAATTAAACTGGGCCGGTTTCTTGCCGGTCTCAGTTTCAAACCGGCTGGCCCATTGCTCCAATGTGGGCTGGGCGGCCGGCTCGGTCGCAAACGGAATGGCGGTAAAATCAGGGAATGTATTCATATACGTTACTTTTCAAGATCAGCCGCGAGGCGGGTCAAACACACAGGAGTGATCGGGGTGCCGGGACGGTCATGGATGCGCAGTGCGCGAACGATTTCCCCAAGCGTGGCGCCCGCTTCCGCCGCTTCCACACATTCGGCAAAAAGCTTGGAACCGGGGCGGCTGACTATGGAGGACAGTTTCTTGAGCACCAAATCCCCGGCGGCATCTTCCAGTGCCATGCGGTGAGAGGCGACCTGCTGCACGCGGCGCTTGTAGAAGGGGGCCGTGTCCGCCACCGGAACTTCCAGCGTCACCGGTTTGGGATTGATGTAATTGTTGACACCGACGATGGTGATGGTCTTGGCCTTGGCTGCCTCGATTTTTTTGGCAGCGGTGGCGGCGACGGCCTTTTGCGGGAATCCCGCTTGCAGCGCCGCGGCCATGCCCCCCATTTTTTCAACCTCCTGGAACAATGTCCAGGCGTGGCTGGCCAGTTCGGACGTTAATTTTTCCACATACCATGAGCCGCCTGCGGGATCGATGACGTGGGTGATGTTGCACTCCTTTTGCAGAATAAGTTGCGTGTTGCGGGCAATGCGCCGGCTGAAATCGTCCGGCCGGCGGATGACCTCGTCAAACGCGCCCACTTGCATGCTGTCGCATCCGCCCAAAACGCCGGCGAAGGCTTCAACCGTGGTGCGAAGGATGTTGTTATGCGGATCCCGCGCCGTCTTGTTCCAAAGCGATGTGCGGACGTGCAGGGAAAGACGTTGGGCATCCTCGCTGCCGCCGATGGCCGAGACGGCCCTCGCCCAAAGCATGCGCAGGGCGCGCAATTTGGCGATTTCGGGGAAGAAGTTGGCGCCGACCGTGACGGCAAAACGAATTCTGGGGGCAACCAATTCAACGTCGAGACCGCGCTTGTTCATCTCGCGCAGATATTCGACGCCGGTGGCCAGGGTAAAGGCCAGTTCCTGGACCGGATCGCCGCCGGACTCGTGCCAGCTACGGCTATGGACGCAGATGGTTTGGAGCTGGGGAGCGCGTTCCGCCGCCCAGCCGGTCAAAGCCGCCATCTCGCGATAAGCGCAATCCAATGACTGGGGCAGCACGCCTTCGTGGGAGAGAACTCCCAGCGGGGCGATCTCGATGCAGCCGCGCAGGCAGCTCGCCCGCTGTTTGCGCCGCCGCAGCAGCGCGATCAAGAGCGCCGCAAAAGGCATGCCGGACGCGCCCGAACGGACGTAGAGCGAGATGTCTTTTAAATTGATCCCTTCCAGCGCGTGTTCCAAGTCTCCCAGAGTGGCGATGGAAAGTCCGCTGGCGCCGACCTCTCCCGGCTTGGCCCAATCGGGGTCGTTGCCGTTGCGGGTCGCCTTGTCCAGCACCACATTCAGCGCGTTCAAGCCGCTGGCCAGGCTGTTCCGGGCCTGATTGTTGAACTCCGAGGCGCTGGCGCAATCAATTTCTTGCGATATTTCCCAAACCCGGCCTTTGTGATCCGCCGCCCGCGTGCCGCGCACGTAGGGAGCGAATCCGGGAAGCGAATTGATGTAGGGCAGTTTGGCCGCATCTTCCGCCCGGTAAACCGGCTGCAGGATGATGCCTTCGCACAGCGGCGTGAGCATCTTCTGGTCAAACGGCGCGCCTTTTAGATCTTTTTCGACCAACTTGCGCCAGTCGTCATAGCTAGCTTTTGGGAATTCACTCATAAATCTCCGTTAATCCAAGGATTCAACCGTAACGTCATGGCGTTGGCCATGAACCGTGATAAAGAGTTTGCGGCCCTTCCCGTTGGAAGGCTGCGCTGCGGGCGCCGCCGCGGGGGCTGCGGCTTTCGGCTTGAACAAAGCCTCGACCTGCTGCGGGAACATGGCATACAAAACCACGATCTCGTCCGTCGTCGGCAGTCCTTTTTCCGCGCATTGTTTGCGAACTTTTTCCATTCCCGGCTGCAGCAAATCCGCCGGACGCTCGGTGATGGCCTTTTGATTGGCCAGCTTTTCCACCTGGGCGAGAATGGCGGGATCGATGGTGCCGGGAGTGCGGCCGTATTTGCCAAGGGCGATGTCCTGGGCCGGCTGGCAGATGATCTTCCACCGGCCAAGCTTGACGTTCATCATCGCTTGCGTGCCGACAATCTGGGAAGTGGGTGTGACCAGCGGAATCCAGCCCAGCGCTTCACGCACCACGGGGATTTCGCGCACCACCTCGTCAAACCGGTCAGACATTCCCTGTTCCTTGAGCTGGTTGCGGAAATTGGAGAGCATGCCGCCAGGCACCTGGAAGAGCAGTATGTCGCCATCCACCCGTTCGTTGGCCGGGCTGGTGAATTTGGACAGTTCCTTATAGACGCCTTCAAAGTAGGTGCGCAAGTCGGCCAGCTTTTTCGTGTCAAACTTCGGGCAGCGCGGATGTCCTTCCAACAAAGCCAGCATGCGCATGGTGTCCGGCTGGGATGTGCCGTTGGCAAAAGGCGCGATGGATACGTCCACATTGTCCACTCCGGCGTCGATGGCGGCCAGATAGGTGGATGCGCCCAAACCGGCGGTGTCGTGCGTGTGCAAGCGGATGGGAACACCGATCTTGCGCTTCAGTTCCTTGACCAGGCGATGGGCGATCTGCGGTTGCAGGATGCCTGACATGTCCTTGATGCCGACGGCCTGGCAGCCCATTTTCTCCAACTCTATCGCCATGGTGACAAAGTTTTCGACCGTATGCACGGGGCTGGTGGTGTAGCACAATTCGCCCTCGGCTTGTTTGCCGGCTTTCCTGACCGCGTTAATGCAGGTGCGCAGGTTGCGGACGTCGTTCAAGGCGTCGAAAATGCGGATGACGTCCATGCCGTTGGCGCACATGCTATGCACGAACGCTTCCACAATGTCGTCGGGGAAGCTGGTGTATTGGACGATGTTCTGGCCGCGCAAAAGCATGGATTGCGGCGTTTTCGGGGCCGCTTTCTTCAAGGCGCGCAGCCGGTCGAAAGGATTTTCGTTCAGGAACCGCACGCAGGAGTCAATGGTGGCCCCGCCCCATGTCTCCAGAATGTCGAATCCCATTCCGTCGAGGATGGGTGCTGCGGGCAGCATTTGCGCGGTGGTCATGCGGGTGGCGGCCATGGATTGATGGCCATCGCGTAGCACGGTATTGGTAAAAAGGACTGTTTTCATAATATCGAAAAATATTTAATATATGGGGCAGATACACTCTCACCGCCTTTTGCCAGTTCTATTGGCAAAAATTGTCAAGAGCAAGAGGAAGAAAACTCCCTCTCCCGACCGGCGGGAGCTAACTACCGGATGCGGATGGACAAACAGAGGAGTTCGTAATTTTCCACGGTGCTTCCGCAACGGTTTCGGGCTGGATCGCAAAGAACATTGCCGCCGACCTCCGTCTTGGATTTGTCTCACCGCCGCACGGCATCCTCGTTGCCCCCGGCGCATGAACCTGCTTTCGCATTTCCGTGGTTATCATTGTTTCACTCATTGCATCTTACCGATAAATCCGAACCCCCGCCAATACTTTGCGGATTTTGTCAATGGCTGAACCTTGCTTGCGCCTTACGGGGAAACTTTTGCTCCAAAAAACTATTGCGGTTTATTGGTGCTGATGGGATTGGCGAATGGATCGTAGCGCACCGCTTCCTTGAAATTACCCGCGGCATCACCCCCGCGCAGGATTTCCGTCAGGACTCCGTTTTGATACAGCATGCGCTGTGTGGCAAATTTTGCGCCATTGGGCCTGATGTCCATCTGTTGGATCACTCCATACTTGTATGTGCAAAATTCATCCGGTATGCCGTTGAAGTCCGTGTCTCTTTCCATTGCCACCGTCAAGCCATTTGCATAGGTCCATGTCTCGTCAGGTTTTCCATCAAAATTATCATCGCTTTTCGCGCTCACAGCTTGGCCTTGTTCGTAGTAAACCCAGTAATCCCAAGATCCGTCGAGATTCCGATCTTTCATAAGTTCAACGAGTTGCCCATTGCGATAAATCCGCGCCGTATCGGCCTTGCCGTCCCGGTTGTAATGATAAACCGTTCTCTCTCCAAGTGATCTGTAGCGTTGGTAAAGCAGACAAAGCAGCACACCGACGACAATCCCGATCAAAAGCCACCAGACGGCCGCAAATTTCTTTTGCGAAATCGCCGGTGCTGGAAGGGATATTGCGTCTTCAGTTTCGGCTTGGACGGGTATTTCGGGGGCTGGCGTCAGGTCCGCAAGCAAGTCGCCGGCTGCCGCTGCATCCGAGGCTTGAACCACCAAACGCACCCCTCCCGGCGCGGCAAGATTGGGCAACATCCCGCCCCCGTCATCGGCGGTGATCCAACATTGAATGTGATGCGCTTGAAGATTGGCTGCGGCAACATCGGCGGCCTCGTGGCTGGTGAAAATACGAATCGTCTCAGTTTTCACGCCGCCATGAATACCGTCTTCAGGGATTTCAGCCATGCCCGCAAGGTAGCCCTTGATTGAAAAACGTCAACCCTCAACGAAGTCAACGCCCTGCCATTCAACGGATTCAGGGACGCGGGTGCGCCTTGTGGTAGGCGCGCTTCAATCGTTCCATTGTGATATGGGTGTAAATCTGGGTTGTGACCAGATGGGCATGTCCCAACAACTCCTGCACACTGCGCAAATCCGCGCCCGCGTCTAGCAGATGGGTGGCGAAACTGTGACGCAGCTTGTGCGGCGTGATATGCGGATCGAGACCGGCGGCGCTGAGATATCTTTTCAGGCGCAGTTGCACAATGCGCGGCGAAAGCGGGGTCGATTTGCCCGGTCGCGCCGAAAAGACCGCGTCCCTGCCCGTGACCGATCGGGTGCGATACTTCCAATACTCGCGAATGGCGTGCAAGGCGGGTTCGCCGATCGGCAAGAGCCGTTCTTTTCTCCCCTTGCCTCGCACCCGCACCACCAACTCGCGCCAGTCAATGTCAGCGGCGCAAAGCCGGCAAAGCTCGCTCACGCGCAAACCGCAGGAATAAATGACCTCCAAAATGGCGGCGTCGCGGAAATAGGGGCAAGGATCGACCACGGCGTCTGCCGACGCGGCCTTCAATTCCTTGGCCGGGGTTTCGAGCAATGTCTCCAATTGTTCCACTGTCAGAAAGATGGGAAGGCGTTTTTCCATTTTCGGCAGCGAAATTTTCCTGACTGGCGAGTTTTCAACTATCCCGTTGCGCATAAGAAACTTGTAAAACGAGCGCAAAGCGGAAAAGCGAAGTTGCGTGGCGGCGCGGCTGGCCCTGCGGCGTCCGAGAAACCGGAGATAATCGCGAAAATCATCCCGGCGCAACGACGCCCAATCCGGCGCACCGCCGCGATGTTCCTTGGACCAGCTAAAAAATTCAGTCAGCGCCTGGCGGTAATTGCGCTGGGTATAAATGGAAGCGTCCTTATCCGTGGCCAGATGGCGCAAAAAATCCAATATCCACTGATCCACGGCAAGTTCGGGACTTCCTTCAGGCGACGACATAAGCAAAGATTAGCAAAGCGCATCACACATAAAAGAACGAACCATCATATACATCTGAGCGATCTGGCTATCCTATTGACGCAACCAAGCACAAGCTGTAGTGTCGCCTGGTG
>CAZLEE010000029.1:0-30060 GCA_964558455.1 uncultured Verrucomicrobiota bacterium
ACTCCGATACGTTCGTGCTAGCCTCTCATTTTAGCCTGATTGCTTTTGTGGGACCAAATCCTTATTATTCTGGCACCACCAACGAGTGGGGGAATCCCGCCTATTTTCCGCAACCATCAGGCGCCAACGGTTACTGGGAAATTGGCAATGCCCCAAGTTTTACCACGGATCGCGCGGGATATCTTTGGTTCGGATTCAATGACGACGCCGTAACCCAGTCTATAGGCGACAACTACGGAGTGGTGGGCGGACAATTAATCATCACCGGGCCGTGATATTTGTCTGTTGTTAAACAATGGCTACCCAGGCCGGACCTTGGGTAGCCATTCGGGCGGCATGGTGGTGTTGACAATAAACTATGAATAAACGATGTTTTTGGAGGTAAAGTCTTTAGCGTGAATCAAAGCAGTCAACGTAGCGCGTTCACCCTGATTGAATTGTTGGTGGTCATCGCTATCATCGCGATTTTGGCCGCGATGCTTTTGCCTGCCCTGTCACAATCCAAAATGCACGCTCAACAAGTTCAATGCTTGAGCAACGTGAGACAAATAACCATGTCGGGATTGATGTACATGAACGAAACGGGGCAAAACATCCGTTACAATGATCCGGCGATGCCTGGATACGACCCTTCGTGGCCGATTACTCGATGGATGGGGAGTTTGAGCAATTATGGTGTTTCAGATTCGCTCAGGCTGTGTCCTTCGACGCAAAAACCGCAACCGATTCCGAATGATGAGATATGGGGAACAGCTAACACTGCCTGGTATATGGGATACGCTGTGAATCCCGGACTGTATGGCTGTTATGGCTTTAATGGATGGCTTTACAGCTATGCTCCCGCTCCTTACGCAATACGCGCATCCTCTTTTCCCAGCTCTGTGTTCACCTCGTTATCCGCAATTCAGCGCGCCGCGCAAACACCAATGTTCACGGAAGAGGTTTGGGCTGACACTTGGCCTATCGAAACCGATCCGCCTGCAAGCGACCTTTACACAGGATATCCCATTATAAGTACTTACGGGATGCAACGATGCACCATTTTACGTCACGGCGGCAAAACTGCTTCAAAGTCATATCCTTTTAGTGGCAGTAGCCCGTCAGTGCCGGGCGCGAACCAAAACCTGCCGGGCGCAAACAATATGGGCTTTGCGGATGGTCATGCGGAGTTGGTTCCGTTGAGGAATCTATGGAAATATTATTGGCACCTTAATTGGCGGGTGCCATGACCGAATTCTTATTATTATTCGCATACCGCCCGTACTGACCTTAGCGTGAATCAAAGCCGTCAACGCAGAGCGTTCACAATGATTGAACTGCTGGTGGTCATCGCGATCATCGCTATTCTGGCCGCGATGCTGTTGCCCGCGCTGTCCACAGCCAAGCACCAGGCCAAGGATATCAATTGCATGAGCAACCTCAGGCAATTGACCATCAGCGGAAACATGTACATGAATGAAACAGGGTAGACTATTCTTTATGTCGGTACAAACGACTTAGGCTCGTGGACATAGGAAGTAAACCCTAACGGAGCAGCCGGCAACATTCTTCTTTGTCCAATAACCAGCCTTTCCACTCAGACCGAAAGGCGGGTTTGACGCCCCGCCACTTTGTCCCTATAATCACCCCTGCTTTATGAATTTGAAACCGCATGTGGCAATCGTGGGCGCGACTGGCGCTGTTGGCATTGAAATGATCAAGACGCTGGAAAAGCGCAATTTTCCGGTGGGCAAACTGACCCTGCTCGCCTCGGCCCGTTCAGCCGGCAAGGAGTTGACCTTTCGGGGAAAAAAGGTGGCGGTGGCGGAATTGACCGCCAATTCCTTCAAGGGAGTTGATATCGCGCTCTTCAGCGCCGGAGGCGCCATTTCGCAGAAATTTGCGCCGGTGGCGGTGAAGGCGGGATGCGTGGTGGTCGATAATTCCAGCGCGTTCCGCATGGACGATTCAGTGCCGCTGGTCGTGCCGGAAATCAATGCCGCCGACATCAAGTGGCACAAAGGAATCATTGCCAACCCGAATTGCACGACGGCCATCACGTTGATGGCGCTGTATCCGTTGCACAAGGCTTTTGGCGTCACGCGCATTTTTGCGTCCAGCTATCAAGCTGTTTCCGGCACGGGAGCGATGGCGATTGAAGAATTGAAGCGCCAGGTGGAACAAGTCGTGAACGGGCAGCCGGTGACGAAAACGGTTTATCCGCATCAAATCGCCTTCAACGTCCTGCCGCATGTGGACGCTTTCCTGCCCAGCGGTTACACCAAGGAAGAAATGAAAATGGAAAACGAGGGCCGGAAAATCATGCATCTCCCCGGCTTCCGGGCCAGCGTCACTTGCGTGCGGGTGCCGGTTTATCGGGCGCACTCGATTGCGGTCAGCGCGGAATTTGAGAAACCGGTGACGGTGAAAGCGGCCCGCGCGGCGTTGCTGAAAGCGCCGGGGCTGGACGTATTGGACAACCCGGAGAAAAAGGAGTATCCGCTGCCGCTGCTGGCCACCGGCAAATACAATTGCCAGGTGGGTCGGTTGCGCAAGGACGTTGGTTTTGACAACGGCCTGTGCTTTTGGGTGGCAGGCGATCAACTGCTCAAAGGCGCCGCCCTCAACGCGGTGCAAATCGCGGAAGAATTGATAAAAGGCTGACGCCCTGTTTTCCACCTTGCGCGCGGCGCGGAATCTGCCTAGTTTTTCGGCGATGAACTTGATGAGAGATCGGTCCCGAACGGAGATCGCCCTGTTTGCCGCCGCAGCGTTCGGCATCTGGCTTTCCTTTTGGGGCATTGTCCTGACCAGCGTGGCACTGGATGCCGTCGCCGTCGTAATCACCCTCGCCGCCTTGATCGGTTTTGCGTTGCGGGATGCGGACTGATCCCCGACCTCATCGGATGGAACCTGATGCGAACACTTTTTCTTGGTATTGACAGCGGCACCCAATCAACCAAAGTCGTGGTGGTTGAGGCGCGGCAGGGCAAGGTGGCGGGCGCGGCGGCGCGTTCCTACGGCCTGATCCCCAATCTCCCGGCGGGCGCAAAAGAACAGCATCCGCACACTTGGCGGGATGCGACGGCCTGGGCCATCAAGGCGGCTCTGAAAGACGCGAAAGCCTCGGCGGACGAGGTCGCGGCCATCGGGGTCAGCGGCCAGCAGCATGGGTTTGTGCCGTTGGACGAAAAAGGCGAAGTCATCCGCCCGGCGAAACTCTGGTGCGACACCTCCACGGCGGCGGAATGCGACCTGATCACGGCGAAACTGGGCGGGGCCAAGTCGGCCATCCGCCAGATTGGGAACGCGGTTCTGCCCGGATTCACGGCCTCCAAGATTTTGTGGCTCAAACGCCACGAGCCTGAAAATTTCGCGCGCCTGCGCACGGTCCTTTTGCCGCACGATTACCTGAATTTTTGGTTGACAGGTAAAACGGTCATGGAAGCCGGCGACGCCAGCGGCACGGCTTTGTTTGACATCAGGCGCCGCCGCTGGTGCGCGGCTGCTGTCAAGTCGATAGATGCCGGCCTGGCCGACGCTTTGCCGCCGTTGATCGGCAGCGAGGCCCCGGCGGGCCTGCTGCAGGAATCGACGGCCAGGGCATTGGGCCTGAAAGCCACGGTGCTGGTCAGCGCGGGGGGCGGGGACAACATGATGGGCGCGATCGGGACGGGCAACACCGCGGCCGGAGTGGTCACGGCCAGTTTTGGGACGAGCGGCACCATTTACGCATGCGCGGAAAAACCGGTGATTGATCCGCAAGGGGAAATCGCGGCGTTCTGCGATTCCACCAACCGCTGGCTGCCACTGCTTTGCACGATGAACGTCACCACCGCCACCGAGATGTTGCGAAATGATTTCGGCTGGACCCACGAGCGTTTTGAGGCCGAGGCGGCCAAGGCGCCGGTCGGATCGGGCGGCCTGATGCTGCTGCCTTACCTGGAAGGCGAGCGCACCCCGAATGTGCCGGACGGGACGGGGGTGTGGTTTGGCGCGAATCCAAAGACGTTCAACGCCGGGTGTTTCGCGCGCGCCGCGATGGAAGGCGTGACGATGGGAATGAATTACGGGCTGGGGCGGTTGCGGGCGCTGGGCATGAAACCGTCGCAAATTCGTGTGACCGGCGGCGGGGCGAAGTCGCGTCTCTGGCGGCAAATCATGGCCGACATTTTCAATGCGGAAGTCGTCACCATCAAAGTAAGCGAAGGAGCGGCCTACGGCGCCGCCTTGCAGGCCATGTGGTGCTGGCATTTGCAACGGGGCGAGAAAGTGGGCATCCACGAATTGACCGAAAAATTTGTAAAATTGAACCTGTCCGAAACCGCGCATCCCAACCGGGCTTACGCCGAACGTTACTGCGGTTGGCAGGAAATTCAGGATGATCTTTCCCGCTCCCTGCGTCCACTTTTCCAGAAGCATCGTCGTTTCACCGCATAGGTCAATGGGTTATAAATTGAGGAAATCAGGGTGCGAAAGGTGCGGAAAATGCGGAATCACCCCTGCAAATGTCTGGTTATCATATTCTGCCACAAGTGGTTATATGATTGAAAAAGAAAACTTAAGATATTTGTTGCCATTTCTTCTAAATCGCTTAAGCTTGCCCAGTCCGTTAGATAGCTTGTCTCTTCAAGGCATGGTAAATCTTCAAGTGAACTTTGTTCAATGATGATTTTAAACCCGGAGTTCGGGAACAGTCTGTATGAAGTGCGGTTAGCCGGATAGTAAACATCAATGAATAACAAATTATTTGTCGGGAATCTTTCCTTCGACACAACTGAAAACGATCTTCAAGACGCGTTTGCCGCTCATGGCACCGTCACAGAAGCCAATCTGATGATGGATCGTACCACCAATCGTTCCCGCGGCTTCGGTTTCGTAACCATGGCCACGGACGAAGACGCCCAGAAAGCCATGCAAGCTCTGAACGGCAAAGAAATGGGCGGTCGCGCCCTGACGGTCAATATTGCCCGTCCCCGTGAAGAACGCGCCCCCGGCGGCGGCGGCAATGGTGGTCGTCGTGAATATCGCGGCGGCAGCGGTGGTGGCAGTGGTGGTCGCCGCTACTAAGCGGTTCGGAATTTCAGGCCGGAGCCTTGGTGGAAACCAAGGCTCCGTCTTTTTACTGTCGGGTCATTCCGACAGGCGGTTTTTAATCATGAGTGAACAACACATAGAAGTCGAAGGCAGCATCACAGCGGTGCTGCCAGGCACGATGTTCCGCGTCCAACTGGACAACAAACATCCCGTCTTGGCCACCATCTGCGGCAAGATGCGCAAACGCTGGGTGCGGTTGACAGTCGGGGATCGCGTCAAGATGGAAATTTCGCCCTACGACCTCGACAAGGCCCGCATTACCTGGCGGTTGAAATAGCAGTTTCTCCCTCTCTTCCCCTCCCCCGCCGACCCATTCAAAGAGCGGCGTTATCAGGTTGGCATCTTCCGATTTGGTCTAGTATCTTTTGGGCCAGTTGACTGAAATCATCCCGGGCAGACCGCACTGCGGCGGAGTGACTGCCAATCGCTCCATCCGCCGCCGTCAATTGAAAGATGGGTTTTCTCGCTTCCTGCGCCATTGGAACCAAGCTCCGGTAGTGTTTCAACTTGGCCAAACAGAGTGGGTCGTCTGACATGGTCGGAGGAGTCGATTTATCTAAAAGCACGCTGTCGCGGTAAACGCCCGGGATACGGGCGGCCCAGCGGGCATAGGCTTGGACTGGTCGCGAAAGACGTTCACTGTGTTGTTGCACGATGTAACCCAAGGGGGCCATTTGGCCTCTCGGCAATGGAAAAGAAGGAGATGGCCAGTTACCGAGACGCTTGCTCCAATCCGAGCGCCACTGCCGCAGGGTGGGTCCCAGATTGCGGAGACCTTGCAACGAAAAGAGGTCGGCCGCCAAAGGAATGACGACATAGTCCGAACCGATGAGCGCGGAGCGGTTAATAGCTCCAAGATTCGGACCGACATCGGCCAGAATAAGATCGGCTTGGTGCTGTTCGGCGGCTTTTTGAGCGATGGTCCAGAAAGCGGTCAGGACGCGATAGGCGCGGAAAAGATTTTGACCACCGAGGCTGTTGGGCCACTCTTGAGAAAGAAAATCCTCAAATCCCGCAAGAGCGAGATCCCCGGGGACAAGATGCAAAGAAGAGTGGATGCGTTGTGTGACCGGTTCTTGAATGTCACCCACTTCCATGAGCGGTTGCACACACTGGTAAACTGTGGCGGCTCCAGACGCAGGCGGGTCAACGTCCCACAATTCCTCCAGTTTTTCTTCAGGGAGGAAGGCGGAAGTGAGATTGGCCTGGGGATCAAGGTCAATGGCCACCACTTTTTTGCCCATCTCGGAAAGAATCCAGGACAAATGATAAACCAGGGAAGTTTTGCCGACGCCGCCTTTGTTGTTAAAAAAAGTGAGGACGGGAATGTTCATGGCGATTTGCGAATAATGACAGCAACAAAGTTTTGTTCAATCTGGAATTCCGGCGGAGGATTTCCATTTTTCGTCAAAGCTTCGCGGGCAATGGATATGCCGGCCCCGAAACGCTGGGCGTAACCAAGGACTTTAAAAGCCGAGGCCAGTTGGGGATTGCGGTAATCGGCCCGGCCTGGCTCGCCGAAGTTTTCCACGGTGATGCATCCGTAAGGACCGCCGGGGTTGCTAATCTCGATGCGGTCATCAAACCAGTAAACCCGGACGGGCGCGCTGGTGTTTTCGTAAGTCCGGTGCATGACGGCGTTACGGGCCAGTTGCTGGAGCGCGACCAAAGGATAGGGACTGGACCGAACCTCCTTGTTTTGGGAAGTAAAATCCACGCCCGTGGTAAGGTGGGCGGTTAATTTTTCGTCGAGACGCCGCAGAATGTCGCTGATTGTGCCGCTGATTTCCTGTTCGTCCACTACCGGATCGGACAGCTTTGTGCCGCGGATGCGCAGGAATTGGATATAGCTGCCGGAAATCCAGGTGCGAGGCGAGGTCCCGAGGCAGAGGAGACCCAGGACAGTCGGGATGGGGTCGTCCACCGAGGCGATCATTCCGCAGGAAGCCAATCGTTGTTCGTAGGAACGGGAGTTGGCGGCAAGAATATCGGCGGCAACCGCATTGGGCAAATAGTCGTTTTCAAAACTTGAGCGGCTCAAATCCGCCAGCGCGCATGGCGAAACCGGATGCGCCTCGAAGTGAAGATCGCGATAGCGGCGTTTTTCGTTGAGGATTCGTTCATCCTGGGCCGAGGCGATGCCGCGCCGGGGGCCGGTGCGTATCCAAATACGGCCTTTGCATCGAACGGGCGGCGCATCAGCGGGCCAGACCGTGACAACCGCGATTTCAGACCCTTTGAGAATCCGCTTTTCAACCGTCATCGTGGGCGGCGGAAGAATATTCCCATTTGATTTCAGGTCAGCCAGTGTCAATAGCAATTGGTCCGTTACCGCGATGTTTTTGGGGACGCCTTTGTCATCCGCCCCGATAAAAAGAACGCCTGGATTCTGATGATTTGGCAGGTCGTTGGCAAAAGCGCAAATGGCTTGAGAACCTTTTTCCGGCGCATCTCCCGTCCAACTTTCCTTGCGCTCCGCCCTGTCTGATTCGAGATCGTTGAGCAGCGCTTCCAATTCGTGGTCGGTTAAAGGCGTCATGGGCCGTCCCTATTTTTTCAACATCCCGGGCATGATTCCGCCCATGCGGCCCATCATTTTCTGGAATTTTCCCATCTTTTTCATCATTTGCTGCATTTGACCGAAACGGTTGAGCAGGTTGTTGACCTCCGACACCTGCACCCCGCTGCCCTTGGCAATGCGGATGCGGCGTTTGGCATTGAGCAACTGGGGGGTGCGCCGCTCCTGGAGGGTCATGGCGCAAATGATGCCTTCCATCCGCCGGAAATTTTTCTCCTGCTTGGTCATGTCCGTTCCCTTGAGCATGTCCGCGCCTCCGGGCAACATGCCAACCAGGCTTTCGAGCGAGCCGAGCTTTTTCATCTGGCGCAATTGATTGAGAAAATCATCCAGCGTGAACTGGCCCTTGCGCATTTTTTCCTCCATGCGCTTGGCGTCGTCGGCATCGACCGCCTCAATGGTGCGTTCCACCAGACTGACGACATCGCCCATGCCGAGGATGCGGGAGGCCATGCGTTCGGGATAAAACGGCTCAAAATCCTCCACCTTTTCACCCACGCCCACAAACTTGATCGGCTTGCCGGTGACTGATTTCAGGCTGAGCGCCGCGCCGCCGCGGGCGTCGCCATCAAGCTTGGTCAGGATGGCGCCGGTGATTTGCAGGGCCTGGTCAAAATGGGTGGCCACGTTGACCGCCTCCTGGCCGGTGGCGGAGTCCAACACGAGAAGAATTTCCTGGGGCTTGGTCAGGTCGCGCAATTGCACCAATTCCTGCACCAGGGGTTGATCAATTTGCAGGCGTCCGGCCGTGTCGAAGATCAGGGTGTTGCAATTATTCTTTCGGGCAAAATCGAAAGATTTACGGGCGATTTTAAGAACATCCGTTTCGCCTTTCATGACGAAAACGGGCAGGCCGATTTGTTTGCCCAAGGTTTCCAACTGCTCCATGGCGGCCGGGCGGTAAACGTCCACGGCGACGAGCAAGGGGGAACGGGCCTGTTTATGGAGCAGACGGGCGAGTTTCGCGCTGGAGGTGGTTTTGCCCGATCCATGCAAACCGACCATCATGATGCAACTCGGATTGCCGCTCAGGGCCAGCCCGGAGTTGGCGGAGCCGAGCAATTTGACCAATTCGTCGTTGATGATCTTGATGATTTGCTGGCCGGGTTGGATGCTTTGCACGACCTCCTGGCCGAGCGATTTTGTTTTGACGCCCTCGATAAAATCCCGGGCCACCTGAAAATTGACATCCGCCTCCAGCAAGGCCATGCGCACCTCGCGCAAGGCGTCGCTGACGTTGGAATCGGAAATCTTGCCCAGTCCGCGCAAGTTGCGAAAGGTGGACTGTAATTTCTGGCTTAACGAATCGAACATACCTGAGTTTAAGGCCCTTGGACGGAACTTCAACCAAATCTTGGGCGATCCGTGGCAAGGCGGGCAAGGAGTGGCTGTTTTTTGTGATTTGACGCGAAATTTTGAGCTAGTAAAAACCAGACGGATTACCTAAAATTGACCCATCTACTCTTTTTGAGATGGGTATGATCAAGAAATGTTGAAGATTTCGCAAATAACACGGAGTTTTGCGCCGTCTCCTTCGTCATCTTGTTACGTCACGGCAAATATGCCTAAAGTGGATTAAAGCCATGCGCTTGAGTTCTTACAGTTTCTTGGTGGTTTTCGGCCTGGTCGCAACGGTTTTTTCCGTTACGCCGCTGGCCCTCGCGTGGCTATGGGCGCGCGCCTTCTCGCCCCGCAAATCGGGTCCGATCAAGAATGCCGTTTACGAGTGCGGATTGGAAGGGAAGGCGACCGGCTGGCTGCAATTCAGGCCGGAGTATTACCTTTACGGGATTGTCTTTCTGATTTTCGATGTGGAGGCGATTTTTTTGCTGCCTTTTGCCGTTGCCTTCAAAGGCCTGTCGGCGGCGGCGTGCGCGGCCATGCTGATTTTTATTTTTTTGCTGGTGGAAGGGTTAGTATGGGCTTGGGCGAAAGGGGTTTTGGCCTGGAAATGATTTTACCAATGGTGTGCTATGACAGACGATAAACTGCGAGAGGAATTAAGTCGGCAGGGCATCCTGGCCACGACTTTCGCGGAGCTTTACAACTGGGGTCGAAAGAACTCCATTTGGCCGCTCCAGTTTGGCCTCGCCTGTTGCGCCATCGAAATGATCTCCGCCTCCATGGCGCGATTTGATATTTCCCGTTTCGGGGCGGAAGTTTTCCGGCCCTCGCCCCGCCAGGCGGATCTGATGATTGTGGCCGGGACGGTCACCAAAAAAATGGCCCCCCAAGTGGTGCGTCTTTATGATCAAATGCCGGAACCGAAATATGTCATCGCCATGGGGGCGTGCGCCATTTCGGGCGGCCCTTTCAAGCAGGGCTACAATGTTCTCAAGGGCATTGACCGTTATATTCCGGTCGATGTGCATATTCCCGGATGCCCGCCCCGGCCCGAGGCTTTGTTGGACGCGCTGATGTTTCTGCAAGACAAAATCGAACGACAACCCCTGACCGGGCCTGGACGCCCCCGTCATCTGGACGTGTCCGCGCCCAGCGAATTCCCGGTCCCCGCGTTTGGAGCACATGATCTTGTGCCAACCAAGAATCCTGCGCTTTGGCAGGAGCCGCCGTTGACCCGCCAAGATTAACCACAGATGCAAACGCTGGAACAATTGAAAGTCCGCCTTGAAACCGCTGTGCCCGGCGCGCGGATCGAGATTGTACCCAATGGCAGCCCGGCGAATCAGCCGTCGTTGCTCATTGACCGCGAACACGGGCGGGCAGTGGCGAAATTCCTGCGCGACGATTCGGACCTGCGTTTTGACTACGCCTCCAATGCCACCGGCGTGGATTGGCCGGAGAAGACCATCAAAGAGAAGATCAAGACCAGGAAAATTGTCGATGGCGTTGAAAAAGAAGTCGAGGAAGTGGTGGAAAAGAAGACCGCCGCTTATCTGGAAGCCGTCTATCATCTTTATTCCATGGCGCTGGGCCACGGGCCTCTCGTGATCCGCTTGCGCACGGAAAATCGCAGCGACAAAGTGACCCTGCCGTCATTGACGCCGATCTGGCGCAGTTGCGAATTCCAGGAACGCGAGATTTTCGATTTGTTCGGCATCGTTTTCGAGGGTCATGGCGACCTTCGCCGTATTCTGATGTGGGACGAATTCACCGATCATCCAATGCGCAAAGATTACGTTGATCCGGATGATTACGAGTATGAGCCGACCCCGCACGACCGGGTGCTGGAAAGAGCCAGGCTGCATTACCCCCCGGAGGCGACTGCGTGAATGGATTGACCGACAAAACCGCGCTGAATCCCGGCGCGGCCAGAGTGACGCTTGACCACGACCTGCTGGAAGTGGCGATGGGGCCGCACCATCCTTCGACTCATGGCGTGTTCCGGATGAATTTGGTTTTGGATGGAGAAACAGTGGTCAGGTTGAAGCCGGTGTTCGGGTACCTGCACCGGAACCACGAAAAAATCGGGGAGAGTAACAATTATCTTGGGTCCATTCCCTACACCGACCGGCTGGATTACATCTGTTCGATGACGAACAACTGGGCTTACGTGTTGAGCGTGGAGAAACTCGCCGGAATATCTGTGCCTGAAAGGGCGGAATACATCCGGGTCATCGTGGCGGAATTGACCCGCTTGTTCAATCACACTTGCCAGGTCGGGTTTTTATTGCAGGACATGGGCGCGCTGGGCACCCCGTTGATGTATGCGTTCCGGGAACGTGAAAAAATCCTGGACCTGTTCGAGTCGTTGAGCGGCGCGCGCATGATGCATAATTATATGCGGTTCGGCGGATGCCGCTGCGATTTTCCGGCCGGATGGGTTGAACGGGCGCGGAGTGTGGTGGCTCATTACCCCACTTTCCTGGATCAATTTGAGGCGTTGCTAAGCGGCAACGAGATATTAAAAGTCCGCACCCAGAAGGTGGGCGTGCTCCCGGCGGCATTGGCCATCAACGCCGGCATCACCGGCCCCATGCTCCGGGCCAGCGGCGTCAATTACGATATTCGCAAGGTGGACAAATACGGGGTTTACGACCGGTTCGATTTTTCTGTTCCGATGGGCGAGCACGGCGATGTTTATGACCGGTACATGATGCGAATTCTGGAGATGCGTGAGACGCTGAAAATTCTGAATCAGGCGATATCGACTCTCCCAGAGGGGCCGATTCTCGATCCGAAAGCCAAGCTGCGCAACTTGCGGCCCAAGGCCGGCGAAGCCTATGGCCGGATCGAAGCCCCCAAAGGCGAACTGGGTTTTTATCTCATCAGCGACGGCGGGCCGAATCCTTACCGGTATCGCATCCGTCCGCCAAGCCTGATTAATCTGACAATCCTCGAAGACATGTGCCTCGGTCACACCGTGGCGGATGTCGTCGTCATCCTGGGCAGCGTGGATATCGTGCTTGGGGAGGTGGATCGATAATGTTGGGAAGCGGCATCATCCGGGGAATGATCGAGACGGGGCGGAATTTTGTGGGCAGCTACTTTGTCAAGGACCGGCTGACCACGGTGCAGTACCCTGAAGAAAAACTGGCGCCGCAGGAAAACGCGCGCACCATCCCGTTCCTGGTTTATGACGGCGACGATGCCGCGGCCGGCCTGCGCTGCACGGCCTGCACGATTTGCGAGCAGGAATGTCCGCCGAAATGTATTTACATCATCAAAGACAAGGCGAAGAAACCGGATTTTGTGGGCAAAATGCAGCTTTTCCCGGCGGTTTTTGACATTGATATTTCGGTCTGCATGAGCTGCGGCATTTGCGCCGAGGTTTGTCCCTTCGAATCGATCAAGATGGACCAAGTGTTCACCTTGAGTTCGGACACGCGTTTCGGCTCCCTCCTTTTGCACAAAGAACAATTGGCGAAATCAAACGACTACTTCCGCAAAATTCATCCCACCGACGCGACGGCCATTGACGCCGAACGCGCCGAGACCAAGAGCAAGGCGGAGGCCAAAGCCCGCGCCGCTGCCGCCGCCCCCGCTGCCCCGGCAGTCCCGGCAGCGCCCACGAAGGCGGTGACCCCGTGAGTAATTTGGATCAGGTTTTTGTAACCCTCCTGCATTGGGTGGTGGGACTTGTGCCGGCCTCTCTTCAGCCGTGGGTTTCGACGTTGGTCATCATTCTCGCCATCATGACGGTGTTCGGGACTTGTTTCGCCCTCACCACCATCCTTGAGCGGAAAATTCTGGGCCGCATGCAAAACCGTTACGGCCCGAATCGGGTGGGACCCTGCGGTCTGTTCCAACCGGTGGCCGACGGAATCAAAATGCTGACTAAAGAGGACATTGTGCCGTTCTCGTCCGATCAAGTGGTGCATTTTCTCGCCCCGTTGGTGTTAACGATTCCGATTTGGCTGGCTTTTGCCGTCATCCCGTTCGGACGGAACATGACTGCGATTGATCTCAACGCCGGTCTGTTATTTTTCTTCGCCATTGGTTCCGCTTCGGAACTGGCGGTTTTCATGGCGGGATGGGCTGGCCAAAACAAATACTCTTTGCTGGGCGCGATGCGCGCGGTGGCGCAAATGATCAGTTACGAGGTTCCTTTGGTGTTGGCGGCCGTGCCGGTGGTGATGCTGGCCGGGTCGCTCTCGCTCAACGACATCGTGCAGGCGCAATCGGGCTACATCGCGGGCGGCCTGCCGCGCTGGAATGTATTAACGCCATGGGGTCTGGCGGCTTTCATTATGTTTTTAATCGCGGCCACGGCGGAATCCAACCGCTCGCCGTTCGACCTGCCGGAAGGGGAATCGGAAATCATCGCCGGTTACTTGACGGAATATTCAGGGTTCAAATACGCGCTGTTTTTCCTGGGTGAATACATGGGGTTGTTCGCGATTACCAGCCTGGCGGTGACGCTGTTTCTGGGCGGCTGGCACGCGCCCCTGCCTGTTTTGGAATGGCTGCCGTCCTGGTTCTGGTTCGGCCTGAAATTCAGCGCGCTGATTTTTGGTTTTATCTGGATACGCGCCACCCTGCCGCGGTTGCGGCTGGATCAAATGCTTAGTCTGGCCTGGAAATTCCTGGTGCCGCTGGCCCTGCTCAACTTGCTGGCGGCGGCGGTGTGGCATTGGAGCGGCCAATGCCGGCTTTTCCCGGGATCGATGGCTGTGCGCTGGCTGGTTTGCGCGGCTATCCTTGTTTTCCCCGGCATCCGGCTGGGCCGAAGCCTGAACGGCTTGTCGGCGACGCCCCGTCAATATCGCTATGCCAAGTGACATTACATTCTATCTTCTGGCGGCGCTGACTTTGGCCGGCGCCGTTGCGGCAATGAGCCTGCGCAATATCGTTCATTGCGTGTTGTGCGCGGCCGGCGCCTTCGCCGGTCTGGCCGGCATTTACCTGCAACTGAACGCGGAATTTGTGGGGGTCGCCCAACTGCTTGTTTATGTGGGGGCTGTCGCCATTTTGCTCGTGTTCACGATTTTGCTCACCCATGGCGCGGATGTGAAACTGGGCTCGGCCCTGATTTCTTCCGGTTGGAAGACGGGGTTGGCGATCTCGGCTCTTGTGCTGGTCTGTCTGGTCGTGCCTGTTCTCACCAGTCCCGGTTTGCGGCATGAGGCGGCGTCCGGCGTCGTCGCCCCCATGATGCAAAAAATCGGGGAACAACTCATGGGCCAATGCGTGCTGCCGCTTGAAACAACCGGCTTGCTCCTGACCGCCGCCTTGTTGGGAGCGGTTGTGATTGCCATGAACGACAAAACCGCCGCCGGTCCGAAAACCGGCGTTCCGCCCAATCACGAGGCGGGGAAGGAGCCGGGTTTGCGATGACCACGCCGCTTTCTCATTATTTGGTCTTGAGCGCGTTGCTGTTCAGCGTCGGTTTCGCGGGGGCGGTTCTGCGCCGGAACGTGATCCTGGTCCTGATCGGGATCGAATTGATGCTCAACGCGGCGAATTTGAATTTCATCGGGTTCTGGCGGTATGGGGCGCATCCCGAAGCCCTGACGGGCGTGATGTTCGCCATTTTTTCCATCGCCATCGCGGCGGCGGAAGCGGCGGTCGGCCTGGCGTTGGTCATCGCCATTTACCGGCATCGGCGCACGGTGCAGGTGGATCAGTTTAATTCGCTCAAAGGTTAATGATGTCATCCGTTATCAAATTATTATGGTTGATCCCGGTGTTGCCCTTGGTGGCCTCGGGAGTGGGCGCGCTGCTGCCGCGTCCGCGCCGGCGGACGTCTGTTGCCCTGGCTCTTGGGGCCATGAGCGGTTCGTTGCTGCTCTCGCTGGCGGCGTTTGCCGGCACGCTCAATTCCGGCCGGGAAACGGTGCGCGAAGTCTTCAATTTTGCCTGGTTCAATTTCGGCTCCGCCACCGTGCAATTGGGTTGGGTGCTGGACCCGCTCTCCGCCATCATGCTGGTCATGGTCACGCTGGTGAGCTTGTTGATTTTCATCTACAGCATCGGCTACATGAAAGAGGATGAAAACTTCACCCGTTTCTTCTGTTTCATGGGGCTGTTTGCCGCCTCCATGCTGGGCATCGTCATTGCCAACAGCTTGTTGCTGCTTTTCATTTGCTGGGAATTAGTCGGGCTTTCCTCTTATTTGCTCATCGGGTTCTGGTACCAAAAACCGAGCGCGGCGGCGGCGGCCAAAAAAGCGTTCATTACCACGCGCATCGGCGATCTCGGTCTGCTCCTGGGAATGGTCTGGCTTTATTCCCGAACGGGAACATTGATTTTTTACGATAATGGCCAGGGTTGCCTGGAACAGTCGGCTTTGAGCCATCTGGCCTTGGCTGCAACGGTCGGCGGGATGGCGGTTTCAACCGCGATTTCGCTCCTGATTTTCTGCGGCGCGGTCGGAAAATCGGGTCAGCTTCCGTTGCATGTCTGGCTGCCGGACGCGATGGAAGGTCCGACTCCGGTGAGCGCCTTGATTCACGCGGCGACCATGGTTGCGGCGGGTGTTTTTCTCGTCGCCCGCATGTATCCTCTGATGAGCAGTGGCGTCAATCCGGTTTCCGGCTCCACGGCCTTGCAAGTGGTGGCCTGGGTGGGGGCGATCACGGCTGTTTTTGCCGCCAGCATTGCCGTTGCCCAAAATGACATTAAACGCATCCTGGCCTATTCCACCGTCTCCCAACTCGGCTACATGATGCTGGGACTGGGCGTGGGCGGGGTGGCGGTCGGAATGTTTCACCTCCTGACTCACGCCGTGTTCAAGGCGCTTTTGTTCATGGGCGCGGGTTCAGTCATCCACGGCAGCCACGAAGAACAGGACATCCGCAAGATGGGAGCTTTGAAAAAATTAATGCCGCTGACTTTCGCGACTTACGCCGTCGGCATGATGGCGCTGTGCGGCGTTCCCCTGTTTTTCTCCGGTTTCTGGAGCAAGGACGCCATCCTGCACGCCGCCCGCCACTGGTCCGTCTCGGCGGTTCCATTTTACCTCGGGGTGTTCGGCGCGTTTCTGACCGCTTTTTATATGACACGGCAGGTTTGTTACGTTTTCTTCGGACGCCGTCCGGCGGCATCCGGATCCTCCCGTCACCCCGTTGCCCAGCCTCACGAAAGTCCGGCGGTCATGACCGTTCCTCTCGCCATCCTGGCGGTGCTGGCGGTGCTGACCGGCTTTTTTGGAACGCCGGCCTGGCCGTGGTTTGAAGCGTATTTGAACGGGGGGCACGCGACTTTGGATGTTGGCAACATTTTTGCCGACGGCCAGATGGGCGTGATGGCGACGTCCACCGTGGTCATCACGGTGGCCATTGCATTGAGCGGATGGATTTATTACAAAGCCGCCGCCCAAAGCCCGCGCCAAACCGATCCGCTGGAAAATGCGCAGCCGTTTGTTTTCAACTGCCTGCGCCGCAAATTTTTCATCGACGAACTTTACGAGGCCACCGTCATACGCTTGAACGCGGTGTTTTCGCGTTTCTCGGACTGGCTGGACCGCAAGCTTTGGGACGGGGTGGTCAGGGCTGTTTCCGCCTTGACGGTTCTCCTGGCCAAGGCCAGCCGCGGCACGGATGAATCGGTGGTCAACCGCGGTTTTGACCAGGGTTGCGAAGGTTTGCGCGATGGTGGAAAAGTCGCGGCGCGCTGGCAGGACGGCCAGGCGCAACGGTATTTGCGGGTCATCGGAGCGGCCGTCGGCCTCCTGCTCGTTTTCCTGATTTGGGGGAGTAAATGAGTAATCTGCCGCTTCTGACTCTGTTGACTTTGATCCCCCTGGCGGGCGGCGTCCTCGTGGCGTTTGGCTCCGGCCCCAAGCTGGCGCGTTTTCTCGCGCTGGTGACGACGCTCTTGTCCCTGGCCGTGGCCGTTTTGCTCTGGGCCACTTTCGACACCACCGGCATCGGCATGCAGTTTGTCGAACGTCACGCCTGGGCGCCTTCCCTCGGCATCGAATATCACCTCGGCATCGACGGCCTGGGATTGCTGATGGTAATGCTGACGGCGATTGTTATTCCGTTCGCTCTGGCGGCGCCGGGAAAAGAGCAGCAGAATCCGAAGCTCTATTTCTCGCTCATCCTGTTGCTTGAAGCCGGCCTGTTTGGAACGTTTACGGCGCTGAATTTTGTCCACTGGTTTATTTTCTGGGAACTGAGCCTGATTCCCGCCTTCTTCCTGATCAAAGTCTGGGGCGGAAGTCAGCGGACCAGGGCCGCCTACCAATTCTTTGTTTATACGATGGTCGGCAGCGTGACCATGTTGCTGGCTTTCCTGGCCATTTACGCCGCCACCGGCTCGTTTGATTTCGCCCAACTCGCCGATATGGCCCGCTCCGGAAAGCTGAGTTCCGCGCTGTTCTCCTCCGTCGGAGGCACTCTATTCAAGACAGAAAACGGCCTGATAACGGCCGTTTTTTTTGGCGTTTTTTTGGGCTTCGCGGTCAAGGTCCCGCTCATCCCATTCCACACCTGGCTGCCATCCGCTTACGCCGAGGCCCCCACCGGCACCTCCATGATATTAACCGGAGTCATGTCGAAGATGGGTGTTTACGGGTTCCTGCGGATTTTACTGCCGATTTTCCCCGCGCAAGTGCGCGCGCTGCAAACACCCCTCCTCTGGCTGGCGGTTATCACCATCGTTTTTTCCGCCGCCGCCGCTTTTGCGCAGAAGGATTTGAAACGGGTGGTGGCTTATTCTTCCATCAACCACCTCGGCTATTGTTTGCTCGGCATGTTTGCCGCGGTGCAACTGACCGATGCCACCGCCGCCTGGACCAATGAAAAGGCCGCCGCCTTGAACGGCGTGATGTTGCAGATGTTCAACCATGGTTTGACCGCTTCCGCCTTGTTTTATTTTGTCGGCCTGCTGGAGGATCGCGGCGGTTGTCGCGGCTTGAATGATTTTGGCGGGTTGCGCAAGGTCGCGCCGGTTTTTTGCGGTTTGATGGGTATCACGGTCTTTGCCTCCGTCGGCCTGCCGGGACTGAACGGGTTTGTGGGTGAATTCCTGATTTTCAAGGGCACATTCGCCCTGGCTCCGTGGTCGGCGGCCATATCTGTCCTGGGTCTTCTCTTCACCGCCATTTTCTTCCTGACCCTCCTGCAACGCGTTTTCAGCGGCCCTCTGCCCGCCCGCTGGATCAGTTGGCAGGACATGACCCTGGCCCAGCGCCTCACGGTTGTGCCGGTTATCGCCCTTATTTTCGTGCTGGGAATTTATCCGCGCCTCCTGATCGACGTGGTCAACCCGACGGTGTTGCAGATGGTGAAACAATTTTGATCTATGATGGCGTGGACTATTTACATTTCCTTCCTTGGCGCGGCAGCCCTGCTGTTCCTGCCGGAGGATAAGCCGGCGCTGGCGCGGGTCACGGCCCTGGCCGCAGCCCTGGCCGGGCTGGCCTTGGGATTGGGCGGGTTGATCGGGTATGAACAAACGGCTTCGGCGGGCGCTTTGGTCGATATTGTCAAATGCAACTGGGTGCCGGACCTGGGCATCCATTATCATCTGGCCGCCGACGGAATCAGTATCACACTGGTCTTGCTCACCGGCATCGCCGCGGTGGCGGGCGTGTTGTTTTCCTGGAATATCGACATGCGGGCCAAGGAATTCTTCGCGTTATATCTCGCGCTTATTGGCGGCGTCTATGGCGTTTTCCTGAGCTTCGACCTTTTCCAGCTCTTCGTTTTTTACGAAATGGCCATCATCCCCAAGTATTTCCTGATTGCGATTTGGGGATCGACGCGGCGAGAATACGGCGCGATGAAACTGGCGCTGTATTCCTTTGGCGGAAGCGCGCTGGTGCTGATCGGCTTGATCGCGGCTTATATCGTCTCCGGGTTGCACACGTTTGAGTTGGTTGATCTGGCAAAATTTCCTTTCCCCCCCGCTTTCCAGAACTGGGCGTTCTTGCTCGTGTTCATCGGCTTCGCCGTTTTGGCCGGTCTCTGGCCGTTCCATACCTGGGCGCCCACCGGCCACGTTGCCGCCCCCACCGGCGCGTCCATGTTGCTGGCGGGCGTGGTGATGAAACTCGGGGCCTACGGCGCGTTGCGCGTGGCCATGACCCTTTTCCCCATCGGACTTCATACCTGGCGCAACGAAATCGCCCTCCTCGCTGTCATCGGGATTGTTTATGGCGCGCTGGTGGCGTTGGTGCAGCGGGATTTCAAATTTGTCATCGGCTATTCCAGTGTGAGCCACATGGGGTTCGTGCTGCTCGGCATGATGACCCTGACGCAAATCGGCCTGAGCGGAGCCGTCCTGCAAATGTTCTCGCACGGCATCATCGCCGGCCTGCTCTTCGCCGTGGTCGGACGGATGATTTACGACCGCACCCACACGCGCGACTTGGAGGAGTTGCAACCGCTCAATCTTCATAAAACCGCGTTCTTTACGTGCCTGGTCTTTGTGGTGGGCGGCGCGGCGTCGATGGGTCTGCCCGGTTTCAGCGGGTTCATGGCGGAATTGCAAGTGTTGGTTGGCGCCTGGCAGGCCTTCCCATTGTTCGCGATTCTGGCCGGTGCCGGCATTTTGGTTGGCGTGGCTTACACTTTGCGGGCTTTGCTCAAAGGCTTCTACGCCGCCGACAATACCAAACCTGTCGTCCCCCCGCTTCCGTTGCCGCCGATCACATTGCCTGAACGCGCCGGCGCCGTGCTCCTTATCACCGCAACGCTGGTGGTGGGTCTTTGGCCGAAAGTTTTGCTCGACTTGATTATTCCCGCGTTTCAATCGCCTTTGATGGCGCCGATTTGGAAAGGAGGCGTATCGTGAATTCAGACTTCTTCTGGATGCGCCTGCTGATCCCCGAAGGGATCGTGGTCTTGACCGCGCTGGTGGTGCTGGGGGTCGATCTGATCCTCGCCCGGAAATCGCCCGAGGCTGATCGCGGGCGGATGGCCGGATTGCTGTCCTGCCTGGGCTGCCTCGCCGCCATGACCTGGCTGACGCTTTCGCCCGCCTCCGGGAATCCTTCCATGCTGGCGTTGAACCCGCTGACGCAACTGCTCAAGTTCGTGCTCTTGGGGTTGACGGTCTGCACCGCCTTGATTTCGTTCCGGACGCGATTCACCCGTCATATCGGCGAATATTTCGCCCTGCTGCTTTTGGCGTCGGCCGGGTTGATGCTGCTGATGAGTTCGGACAATTTGCTCATGATTTTCGCGGCGTTGGAATTGCCCAGCCTCGCGCTTTACATCATGACCGCCTTCAACAAGGAGAGTGTGGCCTCGGCCGAGGCGGCGCTGAAATATTTCCTGTTTGGCAGCATGGCGGCGGCGTTCACTTTGTTTGGCATCAGCCTGATCTACGGCATCACCGGCGAAATCCAGCTCGGATTAATCTCGGCGAAGCTGGCCGGGGCGGCCCCGGAGCCGGTTTTTTACGTCGCGCTGGTCATGACCCTGGCCGGGTTTGCCTTCAAGATCGCGGCGGCCCCGTTCCATTTCTGGGCGCCTGACGCCTACAACGGCGCGCCGGCGCCCATCGGGTCGTTCATCGCCTCCGGTTCCAAGGTGGCCAGCTTTTTCATCCTGGGAAGGATTGTATTGACAGGGTTCGGCTCCAATCACGGCAGCGCGGCGCTGGGCGGGTATCTGCCCGGCTGGATGCCGTTGCTGGCGGTTCTGGCGGTTGTTTCAATGGTGGCGGGCAATATTGCCGCCTTGGTTCAGACCAGCGTGAAACGTTTGCTCGCTTATTCCGCGGTGGCTCACGCCGGTTACGGGTTGCTGGCCCTGCAGGCCGGCGACGGGCGCGGGCTTCCGGCGCTGCTCTTTTTCGTGATCACGTACGCTGTCGCCGTGCTGGGCGCCTTTGCCGTGGTCAGCGTCCTGGAAGAGAACGGGCAGGGGGATCAATTGCGGGATTTTGCCGGGTTGAGCCGCCGCTCGCCTCTGCTCTCGTTTTGCATGCTGGTTTTCGTGCTTTCACTGGCCGGCATCCCGCCCCTGGCGGGGTTCTTCGGCAAGTTCTACGTTTTCATCGCCGCCGCCGGCGGGGCGCCCCGGCTCGGTTTGCTCTGGCTGGTGGCGATCGCGGTCGCGGCCAGTGCGGTTTCGTTGTATTATTACCTGCAAGTGCTTAAACAAATTTATGCGGCCAAGCCAGACATCCATTTCCGGGAATTGCGGCCCTCTTTCCCCGCTTATGTGGCCATCGTCCTGTTGGCGGTGGTTGTCGTTGCGCTCGGTTGCGCGCCTGAATTGCTTTTGAACAAAATATCTTCTGCCATCCAATTTTCGACCTTTTAACATTATGAATACTGAGAACTCCCACAAATCTTCCGGACCCGCCAAGTTTGTCACTTTGGACGGCAACGAAGCCGCCGCATCCATCGCCTATCAATTGGCCGAGACCATCGCTATTTACCCGATCACGCCTTCGTCGCCCATGGCCGAATTTTCGGACGCCTGGTCCACCGCCGGCCGCGTCAATTTATGGGGGACGGTCCCGCGCATCGTCGAAATGCAGTCCGAGGCCGGCGCCGCCGGCGCTGTTCACGGCATGTTGCAGGTCGGCGCCCTCAGCACCACTTTCACCGCGTCCCAGGGGCTTCTCATGATGATCCCCAACATGTATAAAATCGCCGGTGAACTCCTTCCTTTCTGCATGCACGTCACCGCGCGCACCCTGGCCACGCACGCCCTCTCCATCTTTGGCGATCATTCCGACGTCATGGCCTGCCGCCAGACCGGTTTCGCCATGCTCGCTTCCAACTCCGTCCAGGAAGCGCACGACATGGCCTGCATCTCCCACTGCTCCACCCTCCTGACCCGGATTCCTTTCATGCATTTCTTTGACGGGTTCCGCACTTCGCACGAAGTGGATAAAATCCGCCCCATCACCGACTCGCAATTGCGCGAAATGGTCGCCTCCTGCGACATGGCGATCCAGGCTTTCCGCAGCAACGCCCTCTCGCCCGATAATCCCCGCATCCGCGGCACGGCTCAAAATCCCGACGTCTTTTTCCAGGCCCGCGAAGCTTGCAACAGCTACTACGATCAGGCCCCTTTCATCGTGCAGAGTGTCATGGACCACTTCGCCGCCCTCACCGGACGGCAATACCGTTTGTTTGATTACGAAGGCGACCCCAAAGCTGAACGCGTCATTGTCATCATCGGATCCGGCGGCGAAACCACGCAGCGCACCGTCGAATCACTCAACAAACGCGGCGAAAAAGTCGGCGTGCTGAAAGTCCGCCTCTTCCGTCCGTTTTCTGTTGAGAGTTTCGCTTCCGTCCTGCCTGCCACCGTGCGCAGCCTGGCTGTTCTCGACCGCACCAAGGAACCAGGCGGTCCGGGCGAACCGCTTTATCTGGACGTCATTGCCGCCTTGCGTGAGGCGGGCGACACGGCCAGGGCCAACGGAGCCAAGGCCAAGGCCGAGCCGCGCATCATCGGCGGCCGTTACGGCCTTTCTTCCAAGGAATTCACCCCCGCCATGGTCAAGGCCATCTTCGACGAAATGAAGAAAGCCGAGCCGAAAAACCATTTCACGGTCGGAATCAACGACGATCTCACCCACAAATCCCTCGACATCGACCCCGACTTCGACATCGAACCGGAGGATGTTCACCGGGCTATTTTCTTCGGCTTGGGTTCCGATGGAACGGTGGGCGCCAACAAGAATTCGGTCAAAATAATCGGCGAAGAAACAGAGAATTACGCCCAGGGCTACTTTGTTTACGATTCCAAAAAAGCGGGCGCGGTCACCATTTCCCATTTGCGTTTTGGACCGCATCCCATCGGATCGCCTTATTTAATCAAGCGCGCCACTTTTGTCGCCTGCCACCAATGGCAGTTCCTGGATCGCTACGACGTGCTGGAATGTGCGGCCGATGGCGGCGTCTTCCTGCTCAATTCCATCTTCGCTCCGGATGATCTCTGGTCGCGCCTGCCGTCCGAAATGCAGGAGCAAATCATCGCCAAAAAGCTCAAGTGCTACGTCATTGACGCCTATAAGGTGGCCAAAACCGCCGGGTTGGGCGGACGCATCAATACGATCATGCAGACCTGCTTTTTTGCCATCTCCGGCGTCCTGCCGCGCGAGAAAGCCATCGCCCAAATCAAGAAAGCCATCACCAAGAGCTACTCCAAGAAAGGCGACGACGTGGTGCAAAAGAACTGCGCGGCCGTGGATGAAACCCTTGCCAATCTGCACGAGGTCAAAATTCCCGCCGCCGTCACTTCCACCCGCCAGCGTCCGCCCACCGTGCCGCCTGAAGCGCCGGAATTTGTCCAGCGCGTCACCGCCATCATGCTGGCCAACAAGGGCGATCTCCTGCCGGTTAGCGCCTTCCCTGTCGGCGGCACTTGGCCGTCCAATACCAGCCGCTGGGAAAAACGCGGCATTGCGCTTGAGATTCCCGTCTGGCAACCCGACCTTTGCATCCAATGCAATAAATGCGTTCTGGTCTGTCCTCACGCCGCCATTCGCGCCAAGTTTTATCCTGCCGCCGAATTGGAAGGCGCTCCCGCCGGGTTCAAGTCCGTCCCGTTCCGTTCTCCTGAAATCAAGGATTCCAAATACTCCCTGCAAGTGGCGCCCGATGATTGCACCGGCTGCCATATTTGCGTCACGGTCTGCCCGGCGAAATCGAAGACGGACCCCAACATCAAGGCCATCAACATGACTCCCGCTGCGCCGCTCCGCGCGCAGGAACAGGACAACTTCAAGTTCTTCCTCGGCCTGCCTCTGCCGGATCGCAGCAAGCTGGCCATGGATGTCAAAGGCACGCAATTCCGCGAGCCGCTCCTTGAATTCTCCGGCGCTTGCGCCGGCTGCGGCGAAACGCCCTACCTCAAACTGCTGACCCAGATGTACGGCGACCGCCTCGTCATCGCCAACGCCACCGGCTGCTCGTCCATCTTCGGCGGCAACCTGCCCACCACTCCCTACGCCATCAATGCCGAGGGCCGCGGACCGGCTTGGTCCAACTCTCTCTTTGAAGACAACGCCGAGTATGGTTTCGGCCAGCGTTTCGCCATTGATAAGCAAACCGAATACGCCCGCGAACTCCTGCGCAAACTTTCGCCCCAGATCGGGGTGGAGCTGGTGTCCGAATTGCTGGATGCCCGGCAAAGCAACGAAAAGGAATACGCCGAACAACGCGTGCGGGTCGCTGAATTGCTCCGCCGCCTGCAAAACATCCCCCTGCCCGATGCCTCCATCCTCCATGCCCTGGCCGGCAATCTGGTCAAAAAATCGCTCTGGATCGTGGGCGGCGACGGCTGGGCCTACGACATCGGTTTTGGCGGCGTGGACCACGTCCTTGCGGTCAACGGCAATGTCAACATACTTGTTCTTGACACCGAGGTTTATTCCAACACCGGCGGACAGCAATCCAAATCGACCCCGCGCGGCGCGTCGGCCAGATTCGCCGTGGCCGGCAAGTCGGGCGGCAAAAAAGACCTGGCCGGCATCGCCATGACCTACGGCACCGCCTATGTGGCGCAGGTGGCCTTGGGCGCGAGGGACTCGCAAACCGTCAAGGTCTTTGAAGAAGCCGAATCGTATCCCGGCACGTCCCTCATTATTGCTTATAGTCCCTGCATCGAGCACGGCTATAATTTGCGCTCCGGCCTTGAGCACGAAAAACTGGCGGTGGACAGCGGTTACTGGCCGTTATTCCGTTTCGATCCGCGCCGCATCGGAACGGGCGAGCCTGTGTTGAAGCTGGATTCTCCCGCGCCAAAAGTTCAGTTGGAGAAATTGTGGGCGGCGGAGACCCGTTTCCAGGGCCTGCTGAACAAAAATCCGGAACGCAGCGAGGAATTGATGGAAACCGCCCAGGCGGCCATCCTGAAAAACTTCGCCCGTTTCGAGCGTCTGAGCAAGCTGGGCAGCGCCGCTCCCGATCCCGAGAAGAAGTCTTGAAGGGCTGAAGGCTGAGTTAACGCGCGCTCTTACGGATTAAGAAGCGCGAACCGCCGGCGTCCGTTCCCAAAAAAGGGGAACGGGCGCAGGCGGCGGTCCGCTGTTGCCCCCCCGTTTTACTCGTATATTTCGTAAACCACGCCGTTCAAGACGAACTGGACGTTCCGACCCAGGGCCAGCCAGGGCAAAGCTCGGCTGTTGTTCGCCACGAAGGCAAAGTAGTCCGGCGAGTTGAATTGCAGGCGGGTGTGTTTGGCGGCCTGGTTGTTTTGCACTTCGCTGTCCATCCATTGCCCGCCGTTCTGGAAGAAGTTGCGGCCATCGACGAAACGCGTCTGCTGCGAATATTGGACGAGTTGTTCGCGGGCCTGCACTGCTGCGGGCATCGCGGGAGCGGCGACGCTCGCGGCTGAATCCAAACCCAGGGAATGTCTGGCAAAAATACTTCCGCTTCCAAATGTTCCGCCCGACGGGGGCGACGAGGCATTTTTCAGGCTGTTGTTTAATTGCGCTCCTGCGATGGCGCGTCCGCCGTCCGAAGTCGTATTCAGGGCGTGCCAACTTTTCGCCGCTTCCTGCCGCACGGGTGCGTCTATATCCATTTTTTGCAAGGAGCGCATGTTCACCGCCAGACCGCGACGGGCTTCGTCCTCGACGATCAGGTAGGCCGTGTAAGGCGTGACGATGCCATATTTGCGGGCCAGCGCGGTGACTTTATCGCGCAATTCCGCGTTCTCGCCGTGCAAACGGATTTCGTCCAGCAAATTGCCCACGCGCCGGGTCGCCCAAAGGCGCGGAATGAATTCATTGCCGGAAGATTCCTCCGGAAATTTCACGTCGTAGGCATATTCCCGGGTCGCGCCGTTCACCGTGCCTTCGATGGTGACGGCGGAGTTCCCGTGGCCGGAATAACGTCCGGCCAACACCAGTTGCTCGCCTTTGAACAGGTCCGGCATCGACGACGGATAAAGTTTCGTCGCGCGAATATCGCCGCCGAACTTCAAGGTCGGATTGGCCAGCACAGGTTCCTTGATCTTAGCGAAAAAGCTGGAAACTTTCACCTCCAAATCCTCCTCTGGCAGCACGTATTGGCTGTAGCCGCGCGATTGTTCGGTCAGCTTGTCCAGCAGATGCGTGTTCACATCGGTGCCGATGCCAAAACAGAAAATCCGCGTCCGCCCCGAATCGTTTTGCTTGACGTTCGACAGTATCTGTTCCTCGTCCGTGACCCCGATGGTCGGCATGCCGTCGGTGAGAAAAATGATGACGAAGGGGCGCGCGCTGTCCGCCGGCCGCATTGAGAGCGCCTTGCGCAGGGCGTCGTCAATCGCCGTGGCCCCGTTGGCCCTCAGGTCCTTGATGAAATCCTCCGCCTTGGCGCGGTTGGCCGGCGAGGCCTCCGCCAATTGGTCAAACAGCGGCTCCACTTCGGTGGAGAACCGCACCAGTTCAAAATGATCGCCGTCGTTGAGGTTTTCCACGCAAAACTCCAGCGCTTTCTTGGCCTGTTCGATTTTTTTTCCGGCCATGGAACCGGAAGTATCCAGCACAAAAACAACGTCTTTTAACACCACTTGGCGGTCTTTCGCGTCCATGCCGGGTGAAGCCAGGAGCAGGAAATAACCGTCTTCGCCGCCCGTTTTATAGGTCAGCAGATTCAGGCCGACTTCATCCGGTTCCGGCGCGAAGTAAAACGCAAAATCCGTGTCCGGCTGCGCATCGGCGGCCTCGTATGTGATGGTGGCTTTGTTCGGTCCGTTGCGTTTCACTTCCACGGCGTGGCTGGGCGAATAGATCGTCTTGAGCGATTGCCTGCTTTCCAGCTCAACTTTGATGCTGACGTCCTTGATCGGTTTGGCGGAAAATTTTTCGGTGTTGAGCGGATAGACATAGCTGACCAGCCCGGCATCGGACGCGAGCACCTGCGAATAAGAAAGGGTGATGCGCTTGTGGCTGTTCGGTTCGATGGGATAGACGCGCACCTTGAAAACGTCGCGGCCCGCGTATTCGAGCAAGGCCGGGTCCTTCATTTTGCGCACGATGTCCTCGTAAATTTCGCGCGCCTTGTCGGCGGATAACAATTCGGCCTCCACCTGTTTGCCGCCGATTTCCATGGTGAACTTGTCAATCTGCCCCCCTTTGGGAATGGGAAACAGATAGGTGCCTTCCAGCCGTTGCGAGTTGGGATTGTAGAAATCCTGATCCACCGATGTGGTGGCAATCTGCCCGTCAATCTTGACCTTGACGTGGTGGTAAGTGATTTCGAGCGGCGTATAAGGCCGGGGCGGCGGCAATGGGGAAATCGGCGACACCGGCCTCTTTGGCCAATGAGGCTCTTTGATGATGATCATCCCGTCCGCCAGCACGGAGGGGACGCAGTTGAACAACACCATGACCATGAACAGCGGGAGCAGAAATAATCTTTTCATAATACGTTGATTGCTTTGTGTGACAGCCTTCATCCCATACATCGCAAAGCACGGAACGCTTCTTACAAATTTTTAGGTTCCCCGCTGTTTTCGGTGGAATAAACAGGATTACATTCCGATATTCTGGTGAATCCTCGGCAAATTTCATCCCCCGCCCATCGCATGGAAGCGTGAGCGACAGGCGGGAAGTTCTGGTGCCGGGCCGGCTTCCGACCAGTGCGGCGCAGGATATTCCCGGAGACAGACGACGTCACCCCCTCGCCCGCGCAGCGGGAGAGAGGGGTGAGGGCGGGCGGCGGACTGGGCCACGATGACTCCTCCCTCCATCCAAACACACCCTCCAACGCGGATAAAGGCATGAAGAAATTTCCAGTATGAGGACTGACACTTGCATGACACTTGCACACTTGCACGGATTTCCCCTCACCTGACGACCCATGTTAACTTTTCGTCAGCGTGGTCAACCCCCAAAAAACCTTACGACGCCAAATCGGCCCTTTTTACGACGCCAATTAAGTTTGTAACAGTTGGACAAAACGCGCCCCAAAGCGGGACAATTCCTGTCCCATTCCAATCTCCCGGCATTGCGTGGCCAATCCTTAAACCCAACCGCCCGGGATTGATTGACGCGGTTGAAAGACTGCCGGGAGCAGTGTGCCAGAGATGCCGTGGGACGATCTGATGGAGAAGTGAGGCTCCCCATCGCGGTGATGCAACGCCGATTGACTAAAATCGTTTGCGTTTGGCATGGCCGTTGCTTGATGTCTACCGTGGTTCGCAGAAGGCAATAAGTGAACTCAATGTATTTATATAACCCGCCTTCCGCATCGTTCACGCCACATGTCGAGAGCAGAATTCGTTATGAAAAATAAAGTTACTCGCAAGTCGGGCTTCACCCTGGTTGAAATCATGATCGTGGTCGCGATCATCGGCTTGCTGGCCGCCATCGCCATTCCTAACTTCGTCCGCGCCCGCACAACGTCGCAACAAAACGCTTGCATCAACAACCTGCGTATGATTGACGGGGCCGAGCAGCAATGGGCTTTGGAACAACATCAGGCCTCCACCGCCACACCGCAGGCAACTGACATCCAGCCTTATCTCGGCCACGGCGCTGCGGGCGAATTGCCTTACTGCCCTTCCGATACCACCTCGACGTTTGCCGCCAGCTACGTCATCAACAGCGTGGGCGTCAAGCCTACTTGCAACATCGTTCCCTCGACCCACGTCCTGCCCTGATGACAGTTTTGCTATGATCCTGTGAGGTCATGGTTCGCGAAAAGGCTTGGGAGCAATTCCAAGCCTCTTTTTTGTTAGCTCCACAAGGAAAGGAAAAGGAAAAGAAAAGGGGGCAACCCCGCAAGCATCCGGAAACAGTCCCGCGCCACAATGCCCTTTGGCTTTTGCGAATCCGCTGGACTGCCTGACGGCAGACAGCGCCGCACAATCCGCCAACGCCATGACGCCGACTCAATAGACCAGCACCAACACCGTCGCCTGTTGTGCTGACTGCACCACGTCAGCAAACTTGCGTTCTGCGCTGATTGGTTCCTTGAGCTTGGCCGAAACCGCCGGCACCGATTCGAGGAAGCTCAAAACCAAACTGCTTTTGACCGCGTAGTTCACGTTCTCTGGCAGAGCACCAGTGGCGGCAAGTGCTATCCGTGCGTTCAGTTTGGCGGACACAATGCCCACCACGTTTCCGTATTCATCCACGAGCGCTCCGCCCGAATTGCCCGGCTGTACCGGCACGCTGATTTGAAAATAGCGTGGGTCATCTTGGATGCCGGATAACGAGGCGATTTCCCCTTTGGCCAGCTTGGGTGAAAACCCTTGTAGGGTTGTGTCTGGAAAACCAATTGTAGCCACCGTGCCGCCCAATTTCACCGCACGACTGGATGTAATCGGCAGCGATGCAAAGTGCCCCTCCGTTTTCAACAAAGCCAGATCATTGGCCGAATCTACGCGCACTACCTTGGCGTCAATTGTTCCGGCGCTCGTGACCAAACGAACTTCCGTAGCATCTTTGACCACATGCTCGTTGGTAACGAGAAATCCATCTTCCGTAATAAAGAATCCTGTGCCGCTCCCTCTCACTCGTTCGCCGTCGCCCGATGACGGGTTGCCATCAAGACGGGGGACTTGGCCAAAATGTGAAGTTCCGGCGCGTCGGGCGATCTCCAGTCCGACGGCGTCACGCTCCTTTACTTTTGCCTCAAGCTTTCCTTGGGCAATGAGAATCGCAAGTCCATTTCCTCCCGCCAGGATAATATTCATCCCTTCTCTGCCTCGTTCGACAGCTTGCTCAAGGCCCGCGAGTTTGAACCGTAGTTGTTCGTCACTGTAAGAGGCCAGCGCTTGCTGCCAGTGCTTTTGCTCTTTAGCAGCCTTGCACTCCTCCTCGGCAATTTTTCGCTGCTCCTTCGTGATCTTGGGTTGTTCGTCAGTCGCTCTCTTCTCTTGCGTTGATGCGCAGCCAGCCATCACCACGACCACCAGTGCAAGAAAAAGGAATTCCGTGATTCCGAATAAAGCCTTTGTCGTTTTCATTGCAATATTTCCAATTTCTCTGAGCGGGACTACGAACTAAGCAAAACGAGTGCGTACTTTGGGCAATTCCTTCCGTGAGAATCCACAGTTTCCTCGTAAGACCGTAACCAGAAGCCACCTTAAACCCAATGCCGTATAGGAATTGGGGAGGGATTTGCGAAGTAACGTGCTGATGGCCAG